>CALKIX010000041.1 GCA_937995665.1 uncultured Hellea sp.
GCTTCGGCGGCATTTTTAATCAAGTTTAAAAGCGCTTGCATCAATGTATCAGCATCACCTTTAATATGTGGAAGTGAGGGATCGTAACGTTCGTTAAAGCTCAATTCAGGATTAGCCGATTGAATGATACGACGAGCCCGCCTTAAGATTTCATGGATATTGACACGATCTTCATTTTCGGGATCTTTATCTCCCAATGTTTCCATACGATCAGCCAGACGGCGTATGCGGTCAATCTCAGAGCCGATCAGGTCAATCAAGCTTTGCCCCTCTTCGCTTTCCACATCATCGCGAAGTAATTGGGCGGCTCCTTTAATGCCGGCCAAGGGGTTTTTAAGCTCATGAGCGATAAGCCTGCCCATACCCGAAACAACATGTTTATTGACCGAAGACCGCCTTGGCTGAACCCCTGCCATCATAAGGCTTAGGCCCACACCATCATCTGTTGGATAGGCCGTGATATCTACATATTCTTCTTCATGACCGGGGCGCGTTATCGCGCAATTTCGAATTGTCAAAGGTGCGCCAGATTTAATGCAGCGCTGCACGATGGTTTGCGCCGTCATGTCAACATTGACGAGATCCCAAGGGTTCTTGCCCATCACGCGCCGTTTAGATTTACCCAGCCATTCTTGAGTCATTTGATTGACCCATAAAATCGTCTCATCTTGCTCGCTTAACAACATGAGCGCAAAGGGCCAGTCTTCGGCCATATTATTAAGCGCAAGTGCGCTTAGTTTTGAGAGCGCTGCACTCATGCTGCAAGCCCTTCAGATATATCAGCCCGCAAGCTAGACAGAATCGCTACGACTTCATCTGGAGACAAACTCTGGCAAATGGCGCGGCGACGCGCCTCAATGTCTTGAGTGGCTAAGGCTTCGACATAGCCCGCCAGATGCTTACGCGCGACGCGCAGGCCCTTACCCTCGCCGTAAAATTCTAGCAAATCCTTATAATGTGCGATAGCGATATCGATTTTAGCGTCATGACTGAGCTCAGCAGTATCATAGTCCCCGTCAACCTCGCGGATAATATGGCGCAGCCGCCATGGAGAGCCGACAAGGCTGCGCCCGACCATGACGCCGTCCGCGCCTGATTGATCCAAAGCCTCACGCGCATCTTTGGCGGTGTAAATATCCCCGTTCACAAAGACAGGAATAGAGACGCTATCTTTGACAGCCTTCACAGCCGCCCAATCGGCCTCGCCCGTATAAAACTGATTACGTGTGCGGCCATGAACCACCAGCATCTGCACGCCTGCCGCTTCCGCGCGGCGCGAGAGCTCTGGCGCATTCAGGCTATCATGATCCCAGCCAAGGCGCATTTTCAGCGTGACGGGCACATCCACCGCCCCGACTGTAGCTTCAATTAAGCTCAGCGCATGGTCAAGATCGCGCATCAGAGCAGAACCCGATAAGCCTGCTGTGACTTTGCGGGCCGGACAGCCCATATTAATATCAATAATCGCCGCGCCAGCCTCTTGCGAGAGGCGCGCACCTTCTGCCATCCATTTGGCCTCGCGCCCGACCAGCTGTATTACCAAAGGCTCAATTTCTCCGCCGCCAGCCGCCTTAGCGACATTTTTTGCCTCACCCTTGGCCAGATATTCCCCCGCCACCATCTCT
Organism: uncultured Hellea sp.; assembly: GCA_937995665.1. Classification (GTDB taxonomy): domain Bacteria; phylum Pseudomonadota; class Alphaproteobacteria; order Caulobacterales; family Maricaulaceae; genus Hellea. The sequence continues at coordinate 1,626 of CALKIX010000041.1, forward strand.
GAAACAACGAGTCCTGGCTTAAATTGCTGCAAAATACGGCGAAATGGCAAATCGGTAATGCCAGACATTGGCGCCACGAGTACGCGCGAGCATAATTCATGCTTGCCGATTTTAATCGAAGGGTTCATGACATCACCATAAGCAAGAATTACGCTACGCACAAATATTCATCGCGAAAAAGAGGATAATTTGACATCTATTGCACAAATTATAGTCGCCGCAGGGAAAGGCGCACGTATTGGGGGCGATACCCCGAAGCAATACCAGAAAGTTGCAGGAAAGGCCCTACTAGAGTGGACATTAGACGCTGTTTATGCCGCCCCGCAAATCACAAATTACGTGCTTGTTGTGGCCCCAAATGATTCCTTAATCGCCGATATTGCGCCCAAATACCCCAATTTACAGCTCGCCACAGGCGGGGCAACACGAACAGCCTCGGTAAAAGCGGGATTGGACGCGCTAAAAGACATCGCGCCGAATCATGTCCTTATCCATGACGGTGCGCGGCCCTTTGCCTCCGAAGCGCTCATCAGTGAGATTATCAGCGCGCTGGAGAGCGCCCCTGCCGCCGTACCTACCCTACCCATTGCCGACGCGATAAAAACGCTTACGGGCGAGAGCGTTGACCGCGAGGCGCTGCGCCGGGTGCAAACACCCCAAGGCTTTGATTACGCGAAGATCTTCGCGGCTTTCGAAGCGCTGCCAGAAGGCGAGAGCTTTGCCGATGACATCGCCATTGCTCAGCGTGCTGGACTGGAAATCACCTTTACCCAAGGCGATGAAAATAATTTCAAAGTGACATATCCCGCCGATTTTGCCAAAGCAGAGATGATGCTAAAAACGGAAGACTATATCGCCACAGGCACAGGATATGACGTGCACCGCTTTACCAAGGGCGATGTGCTCTGGCTGTGCGGCGTGCCCATTGAGTGCGGCTTTACCTTGCTTGGTCATTCAGACGCCGATGCAGGACTGCACGCGCTCACCGATGCTATTCTTGGCGCGCTCGCTTTTGGTGATATTGGCGATCATTTCCCGCCATCTGATCCGCAATGGAAAGGCGCGAGCAGCGATAAGTTCCTGAGCTATGCTATAGAAAAGATTAAGGAACGCGGCGGAGCTTTGCAGCATGTTGACGTCACGCTTATCTGCGAGAAGCCGAAAATAAAACCGCACCGCGAAGCTATGCGCGCACGTATCGCCGCGCTTTGCGAGCTGCCGCTCATCCGCGTTTCCGTCAAAGCCACGACCACTGAAAAGCTCGGCTTTACAGGCCGCGCCGAAGGCCTCGCCGCGCAAGCAGCCGCAACCATAAAGCTGCCCGCATGAGTCCTGTAACCCTAAAAGATATCTTCGCAGAAGCCGCCGCCCTTATCGCGTCCGCCAGCGAAAAAGGCGTCACCCTTGGCACGGCGGAGAGCTGCACGGGCGGACTTATTGGTGCGGCCATTACATCTATTGGCGGCTCCTCGGCTTGCTTTACGGGCGGCATCATTGCCTATGACAATTACATCAAAACAAAGCTTCTTGGCATCCCGCCCAGCACGCTCGGCAAATATGGCTCGGTCAGCGAGAAAACCGCAGAACGCATGGCCGCCGGCGCGCGCGAGCGGCTCGGCGTAGATATCGCCGTCTCAGTCACTGGCATCGCTGGCCCGGGCGGCGGCAGCGAAGAAAAACCCGTCGGCACAGTCTGGATAGGCATTGCAACAAAAGACGGTGTTAGTGCGAAGCTACATAATTTCGGCGATATAGGCCGCAATAAGGTACGCGACGAGACGTGTTATGCGGCGCTTAAGGCGCTTAAATCAGCGTTGGGGTAAGAACTCTACCCTAACCCAACAATAAGGGCGCGGCCTTCTTAATCCGAAAATCTACAAAATCTTTTTCACGGCAACCTACGCGAGCTTGATAAGCAGGGTCTGTATAAAAATATAAATGCAATCGTCCTGACGGGTTTTGCTGACATTTTTCAACAAAAGTTGAATGCTCAAACAACCAAACTTTCTCAGTTGACAAGTCAACTAATGCCACCAACTCTGCGGGACTGGACTCTCTCAACCACCAATCTAGGGCGGGTTGCCCCTTACCACCAGCAGGTTTACTTTGGAGACAGGTTTTAACTTGAATAGTAACTGCCTTCTGATTCTTGTTAGAATATGCAACCAAATCAATACCTGTATCCGTAGTCATCGGTGCAGATTCAATTCCCATCAATAATAATCTATATTGAACTAACAGGACACCAGCAGCGCCTATCTGGAGTGTATTTAGCATATCTTTTCTAACCCAACCCCAACCGTTCATGCTCAGCGGCCAAGTCCAAATCCTGCGCCGCGACTGGCGCGCAAACCTGCGCAGCGCGTCTCTCAAACGCCCCCATAATCACGTCGCTGGCTTTGGCCATTTTCTCGCGGACGAGGAAATTTAGCGGGGCGAGCGCGAGGCTGACATCGACGAAAAATTCAATCAAAGTTGTCCCGTCAGGCAGGGCATGAAAGACCCAGCGGTTTTCGAGCGCTTTAACCGCGCCGCCCTTTTGAGCCTTAGTTACATGGATGGTGCGCGCGGCGCGGTCGACCTTAATATCGGAGCGAAATGTCTCGCGCAGCATCTTATAAGCAATCACCGCTTCGGCCTCATATTCAGCCTCGCCTTTGCGTTTTGTTACGCGAAGAGCCGCAATTAAGCTTATGAAATCAGGGTATTTTTCGACATCCGCAACCATTTCCAGCAGCTCATCAGGATTGTGAGCAACGCGGCGCGTAAAGCTCGCGCGCGGCATTAGCTATGCTGGGCGCGGCGCGCAGCTTGCAGCTTCGCAAAATCACTATCCGCGTGATATGATGAGCGCGTGAGCGGGCTGGCCGAGACCAGCAAAAAGCCTTTGGCTTTGGCAATCGTCTCATAAGCTTTGAACTCTTCGGGCGTAACATAGCGATCAATCGGGGCGTGCTTGCGCGTGGGCTGAAGGTACTGCCCAATTGTGAGGAAATCGATCCCCGCAGAGCGCATATCATCCATGACCTGCATGACCTCTTCTTTGGTCTCGCCGAGGCCGACCATCAGGCCAGATTTGGTAAACTGGCTGGGGTCGCGCTGCTTGACTTTTTCAAGAAGACGGAGCGAATGGAAATAGCGCGCACCGGGACGAATTTTAAGGTAGAGCCTCGGCACAGTTTCTAGGTTGTGGTTAAACACATCGGGCCGCGCATCAATCACCGAATTGACCGCGCCGTCTTTGCGCAGAAAATCTGGCGTCAGAATTTCAATCGTTGTCTTGGGCGAAGCTGCGCGAATAGCATTTATCACATCGACAAAATGCTGCGCGCCGCCATCAGCCAAATCATCACGGTCAACCGAGGTAATCACAACATGCTGAAGGTTCATCTCGCGCACAGCTTCGCCAATTTTGGCGGGCTCGGCTTCGTCAATAGCGTTCGGCAAGCCAGTCGTGATATTACAAAAAGCACAAGCTCGGGTGCAAATCTCGCCCAAAATCATAAAGGTCGCATGGGATTTCTCCCAGCACTCGCCAATATTAGGGCAAGCCGCCTCTTCGCAGACGGTCACAAGGCCTTTATCTTTAACGATCTTACGCGTCTCGCTATAGCCCTTCGAGGTCGGCGCCTTGACGCGAATCCATTTCGGCTTGCGCAAAACCTCACTCTCGGGGTTATTCGCCTTCTCAGGGTGACGCGGGCGTATATTCTTAGATGTATCTATCAGCGTAGCCATAAGCGCTAAATGGCCTTTTCCGCGTTAAATAACAAGTGCGGAAATTTGCAAGCGTCCCCTGCAATATGTGCGTCTCTCAATTTTCCAACGGCGCAGGACTTGACTCTGTACGAAATTCTCGTACAGACCCCTTATGTCTTATGCAAAATCGATAATTGATGATATTTTTGGCGGGATACGCCCTGCCGCGCGGGCGCTGGACCGTTCGGCCTCTACTATTCAAGGCTGGCACGAAGCGGGCACAATCCCGCAAAAACATTGGAACGACATCATCGAGGCGGCCAAGGCCCATGATGCTTATCTGACCCCGCAAGATTTCTTTGAGAGCGCGGCCCCAGCGGCAGCCTCCTTTGGTTATGGCTTCAAACAGCCCCATTGCCTGTCCATTGATGACTTCCATCGCCCCGATATTGAAACGCTATTATCCCTTGGCGATCATTATCTGGATTTGGGCGTGCAAAAAAATCCCGACCGCAGCACACTGCGCGGCAAGACGCTGATTAATCTGTTCTTTGAAAACTCCACTCGGACTGAAAAGTCCTTTGAACTCGCGGGTAAGCGCCTTGGCGCGGATGTGATTTCCATGCAGGTTGCCACAAGCTCGGTGAAAAAAGGCGAGACGCTGCTTGATACAGCGGCTACGCTGAATGCAATGAACCCTGATATTTTGGTTGTGCGCCATGGCAGCTCCGGCGCGCCTGCCCTGCTCGCGCAAAAGGTAGGCTGCTCGGTCGTCAATGCGGGTGACGGGATGCATGCCCATCCTACGCAAGCTCTGCTCGATGCCCTTACCCTGCGCCGCGCCTTTGCCGCCAAGGGAGAAGACGGACAGATTGACGGGCGGCGTATCGCGATTTGCGGCGATATTCTGCACTCGCGCGTGGCGCGCTCTAATGTGAAATTGCTCAATAGGCTAGGCGCGGAAGTGCGCCTTATCGGCCCGCCGACTTTGCTGCCTACAGATGTCGACCGCTGGGGCGTAGAGGTTTTCCACGATATGGAAAAGGGGCTGGACGGCTGTGACGTCATCATGATGCTGCGCTTACAGCTCGAGCGCATGAGCGGAGCCTTTGTGCCCTCTAAGCGCGAATATTTTCACTTTTACGGCCTTGACCGCGCCAAGCTCGCCTTTGCCAAAGACGGGGCTTTTGTCATGCACCCCGGCCCCATGAACCGCGGTGTTGAGATAAGCTCTGACGTGGCCGATGATCCCGAGGTCAGCCTGATAACGCAGCAAGTGGAAACGGGCGTGGCCATGCGTATGGGCATTCTTCATGCCCTCTCCGCCGCTCAGGACGGAGCGAGCTCATGAGAGCTTTATCCATTGTAAATGCCCGTATCATTGATCCTGCTAGCGGCTATGATGCGCTGGGTAACATCACCATTGAAGACGGCATCATTACAGGCTTTGGCCCAGAGCTCACGCCCATTGGCGAGATTATTGACGCCCAGGGCCATGTATGCGCACCGGGCTTGATTGATATGCGCGTGTCTACGGGCGAGCCTGGGCGTGAGAACCGCGAGACGATTTCAACAGCCGCGCGCGCCGCCGCCGCAGGGGGCGTGACTTCAATTGTTTTAATGCCCGAAACCAATCCTGTGATTGATGACATGTCGCTGATTGATTTCCTGCAAAGACGCGCCGAAGCTGCGCCGTGTAATGTCTATCTCGCGGGAGCTTTGACCAAGGGACTGGACGGGAGCTCTATGACCGAAATCGGCCTAATGAGCGAGTCGGGCGCGGTGATGTTTTCTAATGGCACGCATCCCATATCGGACTCGCAAACCATGCGCCGCCTGCTCTCATATGCCGCCAATTTTAACGCGCTAATCGCCAACCGCCCGCTTGATGTGTCGCTATCAAAAGACGCGGTTGCGCATGAAAGCGATCTGTCATCGCGCATGGGCCTTATCGGCGCGCCCGCCGCAGCCGAGCGCATTATGGCCGAGCGCGACATCGCCCTTGCCGAGCTTACGGGCGGGCGCTTGCTTATTGATATGATTTCATCCGCCAACGCGCTGGAAGTGGTCAGCCGGGCTAAATCGCGTGACCTTGATGTGTTCTGCTCGGTTAGCGTCAATCATCTGGCGCTCAATGAGCTTGATATTGGCGATTACCGCACCTTTGCCAAACTTGACCCGCCCTTGCGCGAGGAAAGCGATAGGCTTGCCCTTTTGCAAGGCGTGAATGAGGGCACAATTGACGTGATTGTCTCTTCACATGACCCGCGCCCTGCGGGGGAAAAGCGACTGCCTTTCTCCGAAGCCTCAACGGGCGCTGTCGGACTTGAAACGCTTCTTTCTGCCATCCTCACCCAAGTCGCCAATGGTCAGCTTGATCTAATGACGGCGCTGGGCGCGATGACCTGTAATCCCGCCAATATTTTAGGGCTTCCTTCTGGACGTATCGCCAAAGATGCGCCCGCAGATTTGACCTTGATAGATCTTGGCGCGCCGTGGCTTTGCGAGGGGAGTAAGCTGCGGAGCCGCTCCAAGAACACGCCCTTTGATGGACGGCTTCTGACAGGGCGCGCGATAGCGACTATCTGCGCCGGCGAACTGGTCTATGATGAGCGCGGTATTTAAGCTAAAGGCAAACCCGTAATCTGTGAGAGTTTATTCAGGCGGTGAAGCACGCGCTCT
>CALKIX010000042.1 GCA_937995665.1 uncultured Hellea sp.
TGGTCGCGATTTTCTACGCCTTTGGCTCGCGCCAACCCGAAACCCGCGATGAGGACTGGTAATGCTCTCCGTTTTATTTGAACAATATAATTATGCGGTCGTCATTATTTTGATGATGACGGGGCTCTACATAATTTATGCGACGCGCAATCTGATTAAAAAGCTTGTCGGTCTATCTATTTTCCAGACCTCTGTTTTCTTGCTTTACATTACAATCGGTAAGGTCGCGGGCGGTCAGCCGCCAATTCTAGTCGATAGCCACGGCGATGATTATGCAAGCGCGGCAGAGCCCGTTTTGCTTGCCGCCGCAGGCGGCGGAGCGGGCCATGGCGGCGGGCATTCTGATGTGCTTTATTCTAACCCGTTGCCACATGTTCTTATCCTCACCGCCATTGTAGTGGGCGTTGCCACGCTTGCCATTGGGCTCGCGCTGGTTGTGCGTATTCGCGAAGTTTACGGTACCATCGAGGAAAATGAAATCGAGCGGATTGACTATCAATATAACCTTGAGGGCACAGCGGACTAATGGATATTCTATCTTATTTTCCAGCATGGCTTCTCGCTCATGGCGCGGCGCTGGTTATCGTTCTGCCTCTATTGGCGGCGGCCATAACGGCGATTATTCCAAGCCGTAGCTTGGCGTGGTGGATTAGCCTTGGCGTGATGCTTACAGCGCTTGTTACAAGTTTTGGCATTGTCGCGCAGATGATAGCCGAAGGCTCAAAAATATACCCTATGGGAGGCTGGGCGCCCCCGCATGGGATTTCGCTCGCTGTTGACGCGCTAAACGCGCCGATTTTATTGCTGATTTCCGCAATGGCCGTATTGACGGTCATCTATGCAAAGCCCGCCTCTATTGCCGAGGTCGAGCCTAAGAAACAGGCCCCATTTTATGCAGCCTTTATGCTCTGCTTTGCCGGGCTTATGGGCATGGTGGTGACGGGCGATGCCTTTAACGTCTTTGTTTTCCTCGAAGTCAGCTCAATTTCAACATATGCGCTTGTCGCGATGGGCGCGGCGCGGGATCGCCGCGCACTGGCGGCCTCTTATAATTACCTAGTGCTAGGCTCTATTGGCGCGACCTTCTTTGTTATTGGGCTTGGCTTTTTATATATGGAGACGGGCACACTGAATATGGCGGATATGGGCCGTATCTTATCAGAACTAGAGGGCGGCTCGCGGGTTTCTACAGTAGCCTTTGCCTTCATTGCTATTGGCTTAGGTCTCAAGCTTGCTATGTTCCCGCTCCATGCCTGGTTGCCCGGCGCTTATGCTTACGCCCCAACCATGGTGACAGTATTTTTGGCCTCAACCGCGACCAAAGCTGCGCTTTATCTGCTGCTACGCTTTGGCTTTACAGTCTTTGACCCCTCATGGGATTATGTCGGAACAATCTTGACTTACCTTGTTGTCGGGCTCGGGGTTTTTGGGATGATTTTTGCCTCACTACAGGCGATTTTCCAGACTGATGCGCGCCGCACCCTCGCGTTTTCTTCTGTCGCTCAAGTCGGCTATATGCTGCTAGGTATTGGGCTTGTCAGCGCGGCAGGCCTTGCGGCGGGTTATCTGCACCTCATTAATCACGCCATTATTAAAGGCGGGCTTTTCTTAGCGCTAGGCGCGTTTTGGTACCGCTTTGGCATTACGCGCATTGCTGATTTTTCTGGCCTATCCAAGACAATGCCTTGGACAATGGGCGCTTTCACAGTGTTCGCGCTCTCGCTTATCGGCGTGCCTTTTACTGCAGGCTTTGTCTCTAAGGTCAATCTTGCTACGGCGGTGGCCGATAAAGGCTGGTGGTGGGCCGTCGGCGTTATTGTCGTCAGTTCTGTGTTGGCCATAATCTATATGGGCCGCATTTTGCTCTTGGCCTATTTTGGCGATGTCCCCCAAGTGGACGGCAAGCCAGCGGCTAAGAACGAAGCGCCGCTTATGATGCTCGCGCCAATGTGGATTTTGGCCGCCTTATCTATTGTGATTGGCGTGAATGCCGACCTTGTCGTTGAGACCGCCGAGCGCGCTGCCTCGCTGCTGCTTGGAAAGGGAGCTTAGCATGACTTATAGCCCCCAAATGGCTCTGACCTTATTGCTTATTATACCGCTTATCGCGGCAGCTCTTATTCCGCTGGCGCGCAAAGTCCCCAATATTCGCGAAGGCATTACGCTGGCCGCCAGTCTTGCTTTGCTGGCCAATGTTATCGCCCTTGTCCAAATGGTCGCCGCGGGAGCGCGTCCAGAGTTAATGCTGGGCACTTTTGCAGGTTATTTTGATGTGCGCCTCGAGCTCGAGCCGCTTGGCGCGGTCTTTGCCGCCATTGCCAGCTCGCTTTGGGTGCTCAATTCGCTCTTTGCCATAGGCTATATGCGCGGCAATAATGAGAAGAACCAAACGCGCTTTTATGCTTTTGTTGCGGTGGCGATTTTCGCCGCGATGGGTATTGCTGCGTCCGCCAACCTCATTACGCTCTTTATCTTCTACGAAGCCCTGACGATTTCAACCTTCCCATTGGTCACACATAAGGGCGATGCCAAAGCTAAGCGCGGGGGCACGATTTACGCGCTTATCTTGATGGGCACCTCATTAGCGCTCTTGCTGCCCGCTATTATCGGCACGCAAGTTATTGCAGGCACCACAGAGTTTACCCTTGGCGGCGTTTTCCCAGAAGGCACTTCAACAGTAGCCACATCTATCCTGCTTTTCCTCTTTGCTTTTGGCATTGGTAAAGCCGCACTTATGCCCGTTCACCCTTGGCTGCCAAATGCCATGGTCGCCCCAACGCCTGTCTCGGCGCTCCTCCATGCGGTGGCGGTTGTGAAAGCGGGCGTGTTCTCGATTTTGAAAGTTGTTGTCTTTACCTTTGGCCCGTCTGTGATGGCGGAAACGCCCATGAGCACTGTGCTAGCTTGGGTGGCTGCCATATCTATTGTTGTAGCTTCTATCATTGCGATGCGCCAAGATAACCTGAAAGCTCGGCTGGCTTATTCTACGGTCTCGCAGCTCTCTTACATTACCTTTGGCGCAATGCTCGCCGCGCCCATGGCGCTGCTAGGCGGGGCTTTGCAGATCGTCATGCATGCGTGGGGCAAAATCACGCTCTTTATGTGTGCGGGCGCAATCTACACTATTGCCCACCGTACAGAGATTTCAAAGCTGGACGGGCTAGGGCGCACGATGCCGTGGGTCTTTGGCGCGTTTCTTGTGGGCTCTGTCTCGATTATTGGTATTCCGCCTATGGGCGGCTCTTGGCCTAAGTTCTTCTTGATGGCGGGCGCTCTAGAAAGCGGGAAGGGTATATTGATTGCAGGGCTTATCGTCTCCTCAATCTTGAATATTCTATACCTTATCCCGATTTCCATTCGTGCCTTTATGAAGCCGCCAGCTGATGCGGCGAAAGATGCTAAGCTCGCTGAGATACGCAAGCAGCACCGCTGGGTGATTATCCCGCCGGTCATTGCAGCAACTGGCGCTTTCATTCTGTTCTTTTATGCCGGCGCAATAGCTGACTTCTTAGCACCTGTGATGGTGCCAGAAACCTTAAGCGCGGCGAAGGAGGGTTCTTAGACATGGCTAAAACTCCCAAAAATAAGGTTGTAGATATGCATAGCGCTCCGCATAATGAAGAGGCGCCAGACTATAGCGATATTCATCCCTTCGCTGTGCCGTTCCTCTTTCTTGGCCGTAAGTCAGTGATTGAAAACTTTATATGGCTGCCGCTGATTGGTATGTTTATCATGATAATTCTTGGCGTCGTTTACCCGCCATACCACCCCGCGCCGTGGGATGTCATTCCTGGCTCTTGGGCGATTATTGGTTATGTAGCCTATACAATCATTGTTCTCTCTGCGCGCCCGCTCTTTAGCTTGCTCGCGCGAAGTGAGGATTATTACGGGGAGGGCGGCTTGCCTGATCCAGAATATTCGACAGAACATGCAGAGGGCTCCCATGATTGATGTCTTGCAGATAAATCCGGGCCTTTGGATGATCTTTGCGGGGATGGTTTGTGCGCTTGTGCCTAAGGGCGAAGCTTTTGCGCATATTCGCAAGGCCTTTGTTATCATGGTGCCAATCTTTGCCGCTTTCATGATTTTTCAGATTAATAGCGGCCAAGAAGTTTTGGCGGGGAAGATTGAACTTGGCGGGCTTTCGCTTACCACATTGCGTATCGATTCGCTCTCGCTAGTCTGGGGCTATCTCTTCTGCCTTATTTCAGTATTAAATGGGATTTACGGTTTTCACGAGAAATGCCGCATCACCGATAGCTCCGCCCTGATTTATGCGGGCGCGGCCATTGCAGGCGTCTTTGCGGGCGATCTCCTTACGCTCTTTTTGTTCTGGGAGCTTACGGCGATTTCCTCAGTATTCCTCATTTGGAAGGGCGGAGAGCGCGCCTATGGGGCAGGGATACGCTATCTAGCTATTCATGTGCTCTCAGGCGTTATTTTGCTCGCAGGGGCGGCTATTTACGGGCAGTCTACGGGCGGAGATTATAGCTTTAATTATATCGGTGTTGAAAATCCGGGCGGGATTTTAATCCTGATTGCGATTGGGATTAAATGCGGTTTCCCGCTTATGCATATGTGGATGCAGGATGCCTATCCTAAAGCTTCTATCACAGGGACAGTTATCCTATCGGCCTTTACAACCAAAATGGCGATTTATGCGCTCGCACGCGGCTATGTCGGGACGGACATCCTGATTTATATAGGCGCGATTATGACGTGTTTCCCCGTCTTCTTTGCAGTGATTGAAAATGATATGCGCCGCGTTTTGGCTTACTCGCTCAATAACCAGCTGGGCTTTATGGTCTGCGGCATTGGCATTGGGACTGAGATGGCGCTGAACGGCGTTGTCGGCCAAGTCTTTGTCCATGTTATCTTTAAGAGCTTGCTCTTTATGTCCATGGGCGCTGTGCTTTACCGGGTGGGCACTACCAAAGCGTCAGAGCTTGGCGGTCTTTTCCGCTCTATGCCGATTACGGCGGTGTTCTGCCTGATTGGCGCGGGCTCGATTGCGGCCTTCCCGCTTATGGCGGCTTTTGTGACCAAGTCGATGATTATCAGCTCTGTGGTTTACGCCGCCGAAGCGCAAGGCAGTCTTTGGGTAATTGTCGGGATGCTCCTTTTTGCCTCAGCGGGCGTGATGGAACATTCAGGGATTAAAGTGCCCTACTTCACCTTCTTTTCGCATGATAGTGGGCGGCGCGTAAAAGAAGCGCCGTGGAATATGCTCGTCGCAATGGGACTGGCTTCGCTGCTATGCATCGTTGTGGCTTTCCCCTTTGGCGGATACCAGATGCTTTATGACATGATGCCTTATGTGGTGGATTATCACCCCTATACGGTCGATCACGTTGTCTTCCAATTCCAGCTTCTCTTTGCTGCGATTACATCGTTCTGCGTTTTGAAACGCTTTGGGATTTATCCCGCCGAGAAGCGCGCAGAGATATTGGACGCCGATTGGAGCTATCGCCGCTTGGGCATGACTATTGTCAGCTGGATTAGCGCGATGTGGACGCGCTTGGCGAGTGGCGTAAAAGGCTTGAGGGCTAAACTCTTGGATAATTTAGGGCAACGGCTCTATCAAATCTTTAGCCCGGCCGGCGCTATGAGTGATGCCGCGCCGAGTGGCCTCTCGGCTCTTCTAACGGCCGGTATGCTGGTGCTAACCTTGATTATCATGTATGTAGTTATGTAATGGGCCCGATTGATAAAGAAACACTGCTTGACGTAACTCGCGATATAGTCAGTGCCTATGTCGCGAATAATGCGGTGGAAGCGGGTGCTCTGCAAGACATCATCCGGCAGGTTTACGCTGCAGTAGAGGAGGTCTGTACTGATAAGGCTACGAGCGAGGGTGCGCTCGAAGAACCTGCAGTGCCCATCGCAAAGTCTCTCACAGATGCGGCCATTATCTGTCTTGAAGATGGATTGTCCTTTCAATCCTTAAAGCGTCACTTAAGGGTTAAATATAATATGACACCTGAAGAATATCGTAAAAAATGGGGTCTGCCCCATGATTACCCTATGGTAGCGCCTGATTATGCAAAACGGCGATCTGCATTAGCGAAAAAAACGGGCTTAGGTAAAAAACGCCAAGGTTACTAGGCCAAAACAGCCATTCGAATCGTAACCGAAACAAAAAAACCCTTAACGAGCCGTTAATTTTTTAAAATATGGTTAACAAAGCCTTGTCAGGTCACCCCGAATTGACTCACACAAAGTCAAGGACTGAACTGGAGGGGGTATGGTCATGTTATCTGCGAACGCATTGCGTC
>CALKIX010000043.1 GCA_937995665.1 uncultured Hellea sp.
CTTCAATCCATCTAGACATTTTTTACCCCACATTCACTTGTTAGCAGCTGCATTTGTATTCTTTACCATTTGGTAATGAAGGCGAATGAATTCAAGGTAGGGTTGCCGAGAAAATTATATGAAGTTTCGATGCCCCCAGCAGCCCCCATCCCCGCCACCGCACCCCTATCCGACTAAAATCAATTCACAGGATTGATTTTTAGCTATCGCTACCATCTCCTAAGCTTAACCCATAATTCATGATGAATCGGGATTAACCCTCTTTGATGGCCTGTTTTTAGGTTGTGTTCATCTTAGAGTTGCTAAGTTACAGATGCGCTGCCGAACGTTTAATCCTTATGTGGGAGTCGGGATTTTCGGGCGGCAGCGCACTTTCCCTCCTTTGAATCTTGCCCTGCAAAGTGATAGACTTTGCGGGGCTTTTTCGTTATGGCGGCGCATCTATTTAATAGGAGCCCCCATGAGCCTTGATGCTTTTCTATACAAAATTAAAACGCAGCCCGAGGCGCTGGAATTTTCCGAGCTGATGGCCGTTATTGAGGCGCATTATGATTTCATCCCCACCGCCTTTCGCAATGGGCGGGTCTCAAATGCGGCGGGCGAAAATCAAGGCTCTTGTAAGCTCTTCGCCTTTGCCAAGATCCACGGGCTTTCCGCGGCGCAGACCTTGGCCTGTTTTGGACGCTATTACCGCGAGGATGTGTTGCAAAACCCCGCAGGCGAGGACCATCAGAACATTCGCAATTTCATTGTGACGGGCTGGGAGGCGGTGGCCTTTGACGGCGAGGCGCTGCGCCTTAAGGGGTAGCTTTTGGCCCGCCCTGCTGTTTTTTACAGCAAGCAGGCCTGCTCAACGGTGCTTTGCTATGCGCTTGTCGTTTTCTTTGTAAAAGTTAGAGGCTGTTTATAGTCTGTTGCGCCTTACAGGCGTAGCGCTGAATCGCTACGCAAGGAGACGCAAATGAGCCTTATTTTTCGTACCCGTAAACTGATTAAACCCGAAGATCTTAATGGCCGTAATACTCTTTTTGGCGGGCGGCTTATGTCATGGATCGATGAGGAATGCGCAATTTACTGCGCCTGCCAGATGCAGACCCATCACATCGTGACGAAATATATTAGCGAGATGAACTTCATGGCGCCGGCCAAACAGGGAGACATCATCGAGATTGGTGTGGGCACGGTGGTCATTGGACGTACCTCTCTCACGCTTTGCTGTGTTGTGCGCGATAAGGACACAAAGGACGAGCTTATCCGTGTGGACAAGCTGGTTTTTGTTGCTGTGAATGAGGCCGGTAAACCTACGCGTCACGCCTTGGCTGACAAGGCTACGGAAGTGGCCGCATAGGCCATAAAAAGCCCCGCAAACCGTTGGGTCTGCGGGGCAATATTTAATATGCGATGGGCCTACTCGGCGGCGGCAAAGCCGCAAGCGCGGCGCTCATAGGTGAGCTGCTTGGTCAGGCGCACCGCATTCTGGGCATAGGCCTCAGTGACGGAGCCTTTATTGACGGTCTTCCCGCGCAGAGAGCTTACATTCTCGCAAAGGTGAAAGACGAGCGGGGAGTCGGCTTTGTCTTTGCCGGCTTTGGGCGCAATCCAATAGACCACATCAAGCCCGTCTGGGTTCTCTGCACTTTTAGTGGCTTCGGCCACCGCTTCGCTATCTTCGGCGATAGCTTGGGCTTGCTCGGCAACCGCAGGCGAGCAGGCCGTTGTTGGCTGCTTGGCTTTAATCTGTGCGGCGCATTCATTCATATCCTGCGTATATTGCTCTGTGGAGGGCGGCTTGAAATCAATGCCGACAGTGGTGGCAAGCAAGGCCAGGACAACGCCCACGCCGCCTGCAATTTTCTTATTCTTGGGATCCATATCCTTATCGAGGAATATGAGCGCGAGGAGCGGGAGGAAAGCCAGAACGGTGATAATCGCGCCGAGCTGGTTTTGAACGAAGAACTTAAACTTTTCTTCCTTACTGGCCGGATCAGAGCGGTTGGCCTTTTTCCAGAAGAGGCTCCCCGCAATCGCAAAGATAGCAATGACCACAAGCAAGCCAATGAGCAGGACAAGATTGCCTTCATCGAACTTGTTTTTAAGCAGCATGACAATGCCTGCAATTTCTGTGGCTATGGCAATAACCCAGGCCACAACCGCAAAGGTGCGCAGCTTTTTCGCTTCTGCTTTTTGGCCCTGAGAGGCTTCCCACGCTTTGGTGATGTCCTCAGTGCCGCTTGTTTGTTTTTCATCCGCCATGGTGATTTTCCCTTATCTAAGCCCCGATTCTTGTTTCTTTCTAACGAGCTAGGCCAATATGCGCAATGTTTAACGGCAGGAGGAAAATTAGCGAAAAGCACCGCGCCGCCAGAGTTTCCAACCTAAAACAGGCGAACAGATGACCGGGTGTCTGCGCTGAAAGGGCGTAAGCTCTAGCGTGACGCCCGAATGGTTTTTGACCTTACGCATGATGTAATCCGCCCCGCCGTCAAATGTGGCGGCTGAGTTTAGTACGCGAATAGCAGCGGCGGGCTTACCGAGGGTGCGGCGCAAAATCCAGCGAAACCTCGCCCCGCTGGCGCGGTTGGCGGGCATCAGCAAAAGGCCGCCTTGGCTGGAATAAAGTACATCAGAGATACGCTGATAGCGTTCTGCGTAGCGCTGGACGATTTCTGCCGAGCGGCCCGTAGAGCTCTCGGGGCGTATCTCGGTGCGGTAGCTCTCATAAAAAGCGCGGCCCCAAAATTCGGCAATTTCGGCGTGCTCACCAAAGAGGGGTTCCGTCTCGCGGGCGATATGACGAACGGCGGCAGCGCGCGCGGCGATGAGGCGCTCAGTGACATCTTCGCTGGCAGGGCGCAGCAAAGCGCAGGGCTGGGAAAAACGTCCCCAAGTTTGCGAGAGCAGGGCCTTAGCCGAGCAGCGCCGCTCAAAAGCGGATAGTGACATGATGGAATATTTGCAGGTGCTGAGCACGCCGTCCTCATCCTGATGTTCAAGATAATAAACGGCGGGCGGAATGATCGCATTTAGCGCGGCGCGGATGGGGCTTTTATGGGTTTTGCGGTAGCTATCAACAATCACATAAAAATCGAGCATTTTTTCAGCATTGCTCAGATCGCGTAGCGAAGAGCCGTAATAGATGAAAGCCAGCACGCGGCCTTCATGTTTGGCCTGTATTTTATCGCAAACCTTAGACACACGCGGGGGCAACTCCACAGTCTCCTCGCGCAATATATCTTTTAGGCGCTCGCTCATGCTATAAACCTTATTGGCGCGCTCGCGCTGACTGTAAAGCGCGAGGCCAAGGCAAGGTGCTCGCCGTCCAGCACGCAGGGGCCTGTATAGCCATAGTCCAAGCTATGGGCGCTCCAGCTAAGGAGACCATCTTGGCTGCGGTCTTTGGATTTTTGCCCGCGCCATAAACTGGCCGTATGGCGGATAAGGTTTTTGTAATTGGCGGCGACATATGTCACGCGCAAGGGGCGCTCCCCGTTCCCCCAAAAGGGATCGAGCTTGAGCATGAGCCCCGGCAGGCTTGTAACGATCGTGCCAAAATGCAGCGCGCATAGAACCTCTTGGGTGCCAGCCTTAACGCAAAGCTCAAGCGGGGTTGCTTCAGTTATACCGCCGGCTCCGATGAGCCCCTTTATCATACCGCCAATGACCGCTGTGCCCCCGCCAAGGCCTTTGCTATGCAGCTTTGAGGTCGTGTAATTAGTGACCTGAGGCAGCGCGCCCGTGGAAAAGAGAAAGCCATAAAGGGATTGGCCGTCTTTATCTTGAATATGTAATAGCGGGTATTGCGCGGTACTGGCCTTTTTTGACAGCGCATTCTCAAGCGCGGCAAGGGTTGGCTTTATCCCGATATTGCGCGCGATTTGATTGGTGTTCCCGCCTGCGATAATCGTGAAAGCGGGCAGGGGGTACTCGCCGCTCTGGCTTAAGAAAGCGGTCAAGATACCGTGGGCTGTTCCGTCCCCGCCCTCTATGACAATATGGCTGGCCCCGCAGCTTAGCGCGTCTTGAGCGAGGCTATTAATCTGAGAGAAATCCCCAACATCTTTGAGTGTAGCGCCAAATCGTTCGGCATATTGGGGGAGAAGTGCGCCCTTTTTGGCGACTTTGGCGCTGGCGGAGTTGACGATAAACCAAAGGCTCATCAGCTTACAGGCTTTCAGCCTTCAGGCATAAATAAAGCCCGAGCATGGCAAAGAAGATGAGCGGCCCTGCAATGGCAGTGGTCACGGCAATCCCGCCTGAGGCCGCAAAGGTTGCCATAGCGCCGTCAATAATCAGGAAGACGAAGCCCATGGCAAGCCCGGTAATCAGGGCCTTATCGCCCGTGTCTTGGCGACCTGTGCGCTGCATAAGCGGCACGGCGCAAAGCAGCAATATCCATGCGGCGAGCGGACGAGTAAGGCGGTGGGCATGCCAGAAGCCATAGGCAAATCGCGGCTTGGAGCCCGAGTTCCCGCGGCGGCGGAAATTACGCATTTCGGACATAGACAGATCGCGCGGCTCGGCTGCAAGACGGGCAATGGTGGTTGGGGTCTGGCGTGTTTTCCATAGTTTTGTGCCCGATAGACGCAAGGCGTTTCTTGGTTCCCCATCCGCACCTTTAATCGGCAAGGACTGAAGGCCTGAAAGTTCCCAATTGGGGTCTTTATAGCTTGCAGTTTCGGCCCATATTATTTCCTCGACTTGGCCTTGTGGTGAGCGTTTATAGATTTCGATTTGGCCCAGCATGTCATAGCTAAAGCGCATATCAGCTTTGACAATGTCGCCATTATCTTCAATCCAAAGCGGGTTGTCTGGCGTGATGTTTTTCACCTTATATTCCCCAATCCCCCAAGCTTGGAGCGCGCGTACGGCGGGCGCAATGGCGTAGTCAATTATCGTGATTGAGCTAAAGCCCGCCGAGAGCACAATCGGGGTGAGCAGCAATATTTGCTTGGGCACTGAAATGCCAAAACCAAGCAAGGCTACAAGCTCGTGCTGGCGTATAAGTTTGACATAGGTCAGCAAGATCGCAACGACGATTGTGAAAATAAAGATACGGTCAAAAATAACCGGTGCGCGGAGCATCATATAACGAAATGTGTCTTTAAAGCCCCCATCGCCCGAGACAATATCGCTGCCATTGGCCAGACTATCAAGCAGACCAATCAAGACGAGAAACCCAAAGACCGTCAGAAGCCACGTAATTAGGAATGATTTTGAGAGATATGAGAGAAACTTAAACATTAGGCCGCATTCGCCTTTGGCGTTCTCAGCGTGGTTAGTTTTTTACGAAACTCACCTTGTATGTGTGACAGGTAATGCTGGAATGAGGTCAAAGGCGGCTGGCCCATTTTAAAAGCGCTTTTCCAGAATATGAAAGCCGCAAAGCCTGCCAGCACAGCGATAATGCCCCAAATGCCTAGCCATGGCGGTATCTTACCATCAGCGCCGAGGCTCTGCGCAAATTCGAGGGCCTTTTGCAAAGAGACAAGCATTACAACGCCAATAAAGATGCCAGCAGAGGAGGGGTTGCGCCCATAATTCAGTCCAAAGGGCACGGCAATAAAGGGGAGTATCAGCAAGAGGGCAGAGCGTGAAAGCCGCAGGTGCAGCATGGCGTTATTTTCTTCAACGCTAACATTGTCTGTCACTTCGCCTTTGCGATTGGCATAAAGCTCCATTGAGGTCATTTCTCGCTCATCATCCCCGCGCGCTCTAAAGCGGTTAAGCGAATGGGCCCCTGCAATCGCGCTTTTCTCAAAGCTAAGGTCACCGCTGAGTTGGCGGCCATTCAAGATTTGGTAAGTCTGTCCCGCTTCGAGCTGCAAGACCGGGTCTTGGGTTTCCTCGCGGACAATAAGTTTGCCTTCACTTGCGGTTGTCAGCCGCAAGCCTTCGCGGGTGCTATCCCCATTATTATCGCTCAATTGCTCATGGATAAAGACGGGACCAATGGCAGAGCCTTCAAGGTCGGTGCCAGCGAAAAAAGTGCGGTTGCCAATATTCGTAAAAGTACCTTCGCGCAAGGCGGCGGTAAAGGATTGCTGTTTTACGATATGGGCGACTTCGCGGTAATTATAGCGCCCGACGGGCTGCATATAGCCTTCGATAAACAGGGTGATGCCCGATAGGATAATCGCGATTAAGATGAAGGGCTTGGTCATTTGAAAGAGCGAAACACCTGCCCCCATAGCTGCGGTCAGCTCGCTTGAGCGGCTAAAGCGGTCAATCGTGATGATAATGCCTAGCAAAAGCGCCATGGGTACCGCGATGCCGAGATAATAAGGCAGCAGGTTGATAATCATGGAGGAGGCATCGCCCGCTGGATTGTTGGAATTAGACACAACCTCAAAGATTCGTAGCAAGCGCTCCATGAGCAAAACCATGCAGGCAAAGACAACGAGGCCGCCAATCGTCACGCAGGCTTTCTTTAAAAGATATATATTTAGTCTGCTCATACTGCGTCTAAACTGCTTTATGTTCTTTACTTAGGCCTCGTAAATTACCATATGAATCAAATAAATGACCTATTTATACAGGTCGCAATATAGAGCCTTAGCCGTGAAAGCAAATCGCATAAGCAGATTTTTTACCTCCATGACGATTATGTCATCATATCTGTTGATGACGCAGGCGGCATTTGCGGGTGATGATTATAAACCGGGCGAACCTTTTGGACCAGAAGGCGAGAAAATTTCGCAGCTAGGTCTTGAGCGCGGGCTAGAACTTTATGACCGTGATGTCGCTGATAATTGTATTTTAGGCGCTTTGCAGATCCGCATCGATATTAACGGCGCGGATGATTACGGCATTGTGAAAGTCGAGCTCTTTGGCGAGCAAGATTTCATGAAAAAATCGGGTAAATTACGCATTATCCGTGTGCCAGCGAGTAAAGCGCCCGTAAAGGTTTGCATTAATGTTGACGCGCCTGGTGATTATGCGATTTCCAGCTATCACGATAAGGATGGGGACAGAAAATTTGATAAGCGCTGGGATTTTAAGCCCAAAGAGCCTTATGGGCTTTCCAGAAATCCTGTGATTAAGCAGCTGCGTCTTCCCAAATGGGAAGAAACAAACTTCAATGTGCCTATGAATGGCGCAAATATTACAATCAATCTTATTGACCCCAAGAAAAAAGATTAGCACAACGGCGCAAAGTTGCGCGGAGATTGTGTGTCATCATCGGTTCAGATAGTGCCTGTAAAGGGGCGCGCCTTAAGGCGGGCCTTTTTAGCTGTGCCCGACCATGTCTATCGTGATGACCCTCACTGGCGGCCACAGCTTAAATTTGAGCGTGCCGCCCATCTTGATCCGTCCAAAAATCCCGGCGCGCCCGCTGAGGCGAATAGGCAGCTCTTCCTTGCACAGCGCGGAGGCACCTATATTGGCCGTATCGCGGGCTTCCTAAACCCCGCACATGATAGCTTTCACAATGAAAAGGCTGGTTTTTTTGGCTTTTTTGACTGCGAGGCGAATGAGCAGACAGGCAAAGCCTTGTTGGAAGCGGCCCAAAGCTGGCTGAGCGCTAAGGGCGCTGAGAAAATCATTGGCCCTGCGCAGTGGAGCGTTAATGAGGAGTGCGGCTTGCTCATAGACGGCTTTGATACGCCTCCAGTAGTTATGATGCCCCACGGAAAGCCCGCTTATCAGGCGATGATAGAAGGGGCTGGCTTTCAAAAGGCGACAGACATGTATGCCTTTCAAAGCCAGCTTGATGCAGGCTATCCGCGCCCTAAAATGACGCAAGCTATGGTGCGGGCGGCAGAGCGCAATAAAGACATCACTATTCGCCCCATGAAAACAGGCGAGTTTATGGATGAAGTCTCGCTTGTCATGGATATTTTCAATGATGCGTGGTCTGAAAATTGGGGCTTTGTACCCTTTTCTGGCGCGCAAATTAAACATATGGCTAAAGAGATTAAGCCCCTTATCTTCAAAGAGGGGCTTTGGGTCGGCGAATATAAGGGCGAGGCCATTGCCTATATCTGGATGATACCCGATCTGAACGCCGCCATTTATGATTTAAAAGGCGGGCTCTTTCCCTATGGATGGGCTAAATTACTTTGGCGGCTTAAGGTGCGAGGCGTTAAGCAAGCCCGCATCCCGTTAATGGGCCTGCGCCGTGAATATCACAATACGCGCACAGGGCTATCCATCGTAGCCGCCCTAAGCGAAACAGTCTTTGAGGCGGGCCGGAAAAAGGGTTTTACCCATTGCGAGTTATCATGGATTTTGGAAGATAATGCCGCGATGATTTCTATTTGTGAGCAGGCCAGTGCCGTGCGTTACAAGACGTATCGCATGTATGAAAAGCCCCTGCAAAAATGAGCTTATCTGTTCTAATCTTGGCAGGGCAAAGAGAGGGCGTGATCGATCCGCTTTGCGCAGAGGCCGGTGTTGAGCGCAAGGCTGTTATCCCGATTAATGGCCGCCCTATGCTGCTCTACGTTTTAGACGCGCTGGACGCTGCTAAAGAGACTGCGGGCACGCGCGCGCCTTACCACATTAGCGGATTTGATGCGGGCTATGATTCGCGGTTGAGCCAATCCCCAAGCGCGCCCGGCCCAGCCGATAGTGCCTATAATGCACTGGCCCAAGGCATCTCTTTTCCCTGCCTTTTAACGACCTGTGATCATCCATTATTGACCGCAGACATGGTCACAGAATTTGCCGTAAAATCTAAAGCCTCTGGCGCGGATTTTTGCGTTGGCCTTGCTAAGAAATCTATTATCGCGCCGGCCTATCCCGATGTAAAACGCACCTATCTGAAATTCGCTGATGAGGCTGTGTCTGGCTGCAATCTTTTTTATATCGCCAATGAAAATGGCCTCGCTGCGATTGAGTTTTGGAAGCACGCTCAGCACTTGAGAAAGCAGCCTTTGGCGCTCGCGCGTAGTATTGGCTGGGGGGTGTTGTTCTCATATATAACGCACCGCCTCACAATGGACGGTGCTTTCACTTATGTGTCTAAGCGGTTGAAAATTAAAGCAAAGAATATATTTATCTCTTCGGCAGAGGCCGCGATAGATGTTGATAAACCTTCCGATAAAATCCTTGTTGAACGGATATTGAAGTCTAAAAGCACATGACAATCGATCTTTCAATTTCATCCAAGAGCACCGTTGAAAAACGCGTGGTTGCCAATACGGGATTATTGCTAGGCACAAAAATTCTCAGTGTGTTTTTGGGGTTGGGCAGTCTTTGGCTTGCGGCAAAATTTCTAACGCCAGCAGAGCTTGGCGTGATTTTCTTCCTGCACGCCTATATGCTGTTTTTCTCTGAGGTCATGACCTTTAATCCTTGGCAATCTATCATTCGTTTTGGGACGGACGATATTAAGGATAATGATGCGAATGCCCTTGCGCTGCTTTTAAACTTTAGCCTGAAAATTGACTTCTTTTCGGCGTTAATTGCCTTTGCTTTATCCCTCGCGGTTTTCCAACTTTTTATCTTGATTGGCCATAAATTTCCCTTATCGCTACTGGGTGATGAACTCTACGATTTGGAAAAGCTGGGGGGCTTAGCCGCGCTTTATTGCTTGCTTATTCCATTGCGTCAGCGCGGGACGAGCATCGGCGTTTTCCGCCTCTTTGATAAGTTCAATATCTTGGCTGTTCAGGGTTTGGTTATGCCTGCAATTCGGCTTATTGGCGCGGTCGTTGCGGCTAAAACTGGAGCGGGTTTTTATGGTTTCTTACTCGCATGGTTTATCGCGTCGCTCGCCGCCTACCTGTTCTTTCCATTGATGGTTTTTATTGAGCTTAAGGGCCGTAATCTCGTCGGACCGACCTTGAGGGCTAAGGCCTCCTTAAGGTCCCCGCGTAAAGGCTTATGGGCCTTTATGGTAAAGTCAAAAATTGATGCAATTCTGGACGCAGCGCACATACACTTGCCCGTCTTATTAGTTATGGGCGTTTTTGGCTCTACATGGGTGGCAGTTTACCGCATCGCAGAAGAGGCCGCTAAATTACTCTCGGAAGGGTTTAAACTTCTCGACCAAGTCATTTATCCCGAACTTGCCCGTATGGTCAGCCTTGGTGAGAGTGCTAAAATCGGTAAATTAGTTGTCCGCGCGGCCGCGTTCTTGTTGACTTTCGGTCTCGTTGTTTCGACTATTGTTCATTTTGCTGGACCTTCAATGTTAAAGGCGATTTTCTCCGAAGCCTATATGGAAGCGGCCCCGCTCGCGTCTTTGTTGCTCTTTGCGGCCGCCTTTACGGGTATTACGGCCCCTCTCTATCCGGTTCTATATGCTGCTGATAGGCCAGAGCGCGCCATATATACACGCGGCTCTGGCGTGATAATCTATATTCTTAGCTTTTTCTTCTTCGCAGCCTTAATCGGGCGTATGGCGCCCGGGATTGCAGCCATTTTGGGCAACCTTATGGCCGTTATTATAGCGGTTTACCTGACTAAGCGTACTTTAAAGCGGGCCGTACGGCGTGAGCAGGAGGCGTCTATGCCGCAAAGCGAGGCCGCGGCGCCAACGCCCACAAGCAGACTTAAGCTGATAGGGCAAAGCGAAGCGAAACTCTGGGGGCTTTCTTTAGCCGATTGGCAGGCCCGCGCCTTTAAAAAGGCGGGCATTGTGACGGGTAATGCGCCCCGCGCCGTGTCTATCGGCATTGAATGGGTGCTCTCCTCAGCCGTGGCCAAAGCCTTTGCTGCGCGGCCCAACACGGCTTTGATTGTGGATGGCAAGATTATTG
Source organism: uncultured Hellea sp. (assembly GCA_937995665.1). Taxonomy (GTDB): domain Bacteria; phylum Pseudomonadota; class Alphaproteobacteria; order Caulobacterales; family Maricaulaceae; genus Hellea. The sequence goes on from CALKIX010000043.1 coordinate 10,707, forward strand.
GCGTGCACGCGGAGGACACCTCAAAGGCCGAGGACTACATTGGCTGCAGCGCTGCTGATGTGGCCGATACGGGCCTTGTGCCGGTCACTGTCAATGATCTGGATGATGGCTATAACAAAGCCCTGCGCAAGACCGAGCCGCCTTATGCTCTAAATATAAGTCAAACGCCTCCCGCGGCGATTATGAAGCGGCAATATGCCAGCTCATATAAGGGGATTACTGATTTTGTGACCAAGTGGTTTTGGCCCATTCCTGCCTTTTATTTCACGCGGCTTTGCGCCGCGATGCGCCTCACGCCAAATATGGTAACAACGGTCAGCTTTATCTTCATGCTCATCGCGCTTTATTATTTCTGGCAAGGGCAGTGGGCGCTGGGCTTTATCACCGGCTGGTTCATGACCTTTCTAGACACTGTCGATGGCAAGCTTGCGCGCACGACTATGACCTATAGCTGGTGGGGGAATATCTATGATCACGGTATAGATCTTATCCATCCGCCTTTTTGGTATGCGGCATGGTTTGTTGGGCTAGGCGGCCAGCTTTTTGTGGGTAATTCACTTGATGACCCGCTCTTTTTTGCGCTCATAGCCATTTTGGTCGGTTATGTTGTGGATCGCTTGGTTGAGGGCATTTTCCTCTGGCAGCACGGTTTCCATATTCATGTTTGGACGAAAATAAACTCTGCCATGCGCTTTGTTATTGCGCGGCGAAATCCCAATATGTTCATTTTTATGATCGCCATTATGCTCATGCCTTGGCTGCCAAAGGCAGGAGAATGGGGGTTTGTTCTAGTTGCTATTTGGACTTGGATTTGCATATTTTTTAATGTTATGACGGTGCTGTTAGGCACCTTTGCCAAAGCACCATTGAAATCCTGGATGAATAGCTAGTTTTAATGCCTGATATTGCGATTTTTGACCTTGATTATACGCTGACTCGCCGCGGGACTTGGGGGCGTTTTGTGATGAGGGCTGTGAGGTTCAAGCCTTGGTACTGGTTACCCCTCTGGGGCACGGCTGGGCTCATGCAATGCCGTTACCTAGCGGGTAGTGTCCCGCGTATCCGGGTCAAGCAGGCGATGATGCGCTGGGGTATGGTTGGCTCGTGCCGCATAAAAATGAGGCGTTTGGCCCAAGAATTTGCAGATAGGGAAATTGCCAAAGGGCTTCGCCCCGGAGCTGTTGCAGCCTTGCAAAAACATAGAGAGGCAGGGGATACGATTATCATCGCGAGCGCGGCTGTGGATCTTGTTGTTGAACCTATCGCGCGCAAATTAGACATAAAATACTGGGTCGCGACCGAAATGGCGTGGGAAGATGGTGTTTTGGCCCCATATTTTGCCTCAAAGAATTGTTATGGGCCGGAAAAATTAGAGCGCGTAAAAGCGCTGCTGGAACAAAACCCTGAACTGAAACAAAATCACACACAAATCACAATGTATAGTGACAGCCATTCAGATATTGAAATCTTAAGGTTTAGCGACAAAGGTGTGGCGGTCTGCGGGGATGAAAAACTCATCGCCCTAGCGAAATCTGAAGGTTTTGAAATTTTATATTGGTAAAACCCCTCAGAGGAATGTTAAAGGCAAGTTCCAATTTGGCCTGAGGGGGATAACATCAAAATGCAAGCTATCATTCTTTCTGCGGGGCGCGGATCACGGCTTCTACCTTTAACGACTGACCTCCCCAAATGCTTACTCCCCGTAGGGCTGACTTCCGTCTTAAATATGCAGCTTGATACTTTGTTTCACCACGGGATTGAAAAAGTGACCGTGGTGACAGGGTTTAACGAACACCTTGTCAAAGCGGAGATAGAGACGCGCACAAAGGGCCCCAAAGTAAAAACGCTCTATAACCCTTTCTATCAAGTCGCTGATAATCTGGCGTCATGCTGGATGGCGCGCAAAGAGATGAAGTCAGATTTTCTTTTAATAAATGGCGATACGCTCTTTAGTCCTGCCTTGCTTGAGACGGTTTTAAGCGCGCCTGCCAAAGATATTTCTGTGACCATTGACCAGAAAACGCGCTATGATGGCGATGACATGAAAGTCACGCTTGACGGCGCGCGCCTGACGGCCATTGGCAAGACCTTGTTGCCCCAGCAAACACAAGGCGAGTCTATAGGTATGCTTCGCTTTATGGGTGAGGGGCCGCAGATTTTCCGCAATGAGCTCAAGCGCCTTATGAAGATTGAAGATGGCACAAAGAGCTGGTTCCTCTCCGCCATTGACGGGCTTGCCAAATCAGGTCAGCAGATTGATACGATCAATATTAAAGGCTCAACTTGGGCCGAGCTGGATACGCCAGAAGATTACGAAATTTGCCGCCGCCTCTTTGGCAATTCAGAGATGGCCCGCAAGCGATTCACGAGCGTCTAAGGGCGCCTCTGGCCTCGCCGGGGCAGGCCAGATTAAAACTTCCACATACACAAATTTTTGCATAGCTTTTTTAAGAGCAGTTGATAAATCACTCAGGGAGTTGCTTTGCGTGATGCGCGCAGCTGTGTAGAGGACGAGCCATGAAGTTACTTAGCAATATGATGACCCGCTTTGTGCAAAAGGGACAATTGACAGTTATTGACGTTGACGGGAACTCCC
>CALKIX010000044.1 GCA_937995665.1 uncultured Hellea sp.
GGCCTAACGTCATCCTCTATTGAGATGGCAGATAAAGGCGGGGTTGGCATTGCGCTTAATCTAGACAAAGTGCCCCAGCGCGAAGAAAATATGACGCCTTACGAGATGATGCTATCCGAATCCCAAGAGCGTATGCTCATGGTTATTCAGCCGGGCAAAGAACAGCTTGCTTTTGATGTTTTTGAAAAATGGGAACTCGATGTTGCTCAAATCGGTAAGACAACGGATACGGGCCGCCTTGTGCTCAAGCATCAAGGCAAGAAGGTCTGCGACATTCCTATCGCCCCGCTGGCGGATGACGCGCCTAACTATGACCGCCCCTATAAATTCACGCCAAAGCGCCCTGTCGTTGCTGCTGCAGATGTGTTCGAAACACAGGACTATGATGATGCCATCGTGCGCATGATTAGCTCTCCTGACATCGCTTCAAAGCGCTGGATTTGGGAGCAATATGACCGCCATGTGATGACGGATACCATCGATAGCAGCCAAAGCGGCGGCGATGCGGCGATTGTCCGTATTCATGGCAGCAACAAGGCCGTGGCGATTACCACGGATTGCACCCCACGCTATGTCTATGCTGACCCTTACGAAGGCGGTAAGCAATGCGTGGCCGAAACATGGCGCAACCTGACAAGTGTTGGGGCTGACCCTATCGCGATTACCGATTGCCTTAATTTTGGCAATCCAGAGCGCCCCGAAATTATGGGTCAATTTGTTGGCGCAATTGAAGGCATGAACGAAGCCTGCCGCGCCTTTGAATACCCTGTCGTCTCTGGCAATGTCTCGCTTTATAATGAAACCAATGGCCAAGCTATTCCGCCAACACCGGCTGTGGGCGGCGTGGGCCTCATTCCTGACCTCGAGCATTTCAAAACGCTCGCCGGCGCTCAGGAAGGTGATAGTTTAATCTTGATTGGCGAGCACCAAGGCTGGCTCGGCTCTTCTATCTATATGCGCGAGATCCTGCGCCGCGAAGATGGTGCCCCGCCCCCTGTTGATCTTGAAGCTGAAAAACGTAATGGTGATTATGTGCGCAAACTGATCCGTATGCGCCGCCTCAACGCTGTGCATGACTGCTCTGATGGCGGACTTGCCATCGCGGCGTGCGAAATGGCTTTTTCTAGCAATGTTGGGGTTTCGCTCGCATCTAAAAGCTCACTTCTTAAACATGCATGGCTCTTCGGGGAAGACCAAGCCCGCTACCTGATTGCTGTGGAACCCAATAGCGTGAACCCTGTTATATCAACGGCCCAGTCCAAAGGCATTCCGGCGCAAGTTGTTGGCAGCGTTGGCGGTGACCGTATCACTGCCGCTGGCGCTTTTGACGTAAGCCTTGATGGGCTTCGCGAAAAACATGAAGCTTTCCTACCGGAGCTTATGGCCTAATGGCGATGGCGGGTGAAGATATCGCGGCCATGATTAAAGAGGCCCTGCCCGACGCACAGGTCGAGATGATTGATTTGGCTGGCGATAATAATCACTGGAAAGCGGTGATTATTAGCAAGGCGTTTGAAGGTATGAGCCGCGTGAAGCAACACCAGACAGTCTATGCGGCTTTAAAGGGCAAGATGGACGGCGCGGATGGCGAGCTGCATGCCCTCGCGCTAGAAACACGCGCCCCTTAATTTGCTGCGCCCTCACTCTTGCGCATTCGCGCAAGAGCCCTTACCTGTAGCCTAACTTAAGCCAGTCATAGAATTGAAAGTCCTGACTATGTCCAAATCTGCCCAAGACCGTATTAGCGAAACTGTAAACGCCAATGATGTTGTGCTTTATATGAAAGGCACACCCGTCTTTCCGCAATGTGGTTTCTCTTCCACCGTTGTTCAAATTCTCGATTATGTCGGCGCGCCTTATGAAAGCGTCAACGTCCTCGAAGACCCTGAAATTCGCCAAGGCATAAAGGATTTCAATAACTGGCCAACCATCCCGCAAATTTTCATCAAAGGCGAATTTATTGGCGGCTGTGATATCGTCAAAGAGATGTTTGAAACGGGCGAGCTACGCAAGCTTCTAGAAGACAAAGACATTGCGACAACGCCTGCCTAATAAAGCCCTACATAATTCCAATAAAAAACCCCGCGCGGATCGCTCCGGCGGGGTTTTTCTATGCTTGAGGCTAGGCCCTAGCGTGAGTAAAATTCCACAACCAGGTTAGGTTCCATAACCACTGGGTATGGCACTTCGTCAAAGCTTGGAATACGCGAGAATGTCGCTTTCATCGCTTTAGGATCAACACTGATGTAATCAGGCAATTCGCGCTCTGCGCTCTCGAGAGCTTCAAGGACAAGTGCCATTGTGCGTGACTTTTCACGAACTTCAATCACGTCGCCTTCCTTACAGCGGTAAGATGGGATGTTGACTTTCTTGCCATTGACCAAAACGTGGCCATGATTAACAAACTGACGGGCCGCAAACACTGTTGGCACGAATTTAGAGCGGTAAACGACAGCGTCCAAACGGCGCTCCAATAGGCCGATAAGGTTTTCAGACGCATCGCCTCTTTGGCGCGTAGCTTCGTCATATGTACGGCGGAACTGTTTTTCCGTGATGTTGCCGTAATAGCCTTTAAGCTTTTGCTTGGCGCGAAGCTGCGTACCGAAGTCAGAAAGTTTACCGCGGCGGTTCTGGCCGTGCTGACCCGGGCCATAAGCGCGCTTATTAACAGGAGACTTAGGACGGCCCCAGATATTTTCGCCCATACGGCGATCGATTTTATATTTAGTGGAATGACGCTTAGACATGCGTATGTACTCTTTACTCTAGCGTGGCCCGGCTCGCGAAACTATTTTCGCAGCGATTGCAACGGCGGCACCACACCTACCCGTATAATCGGCGGCTTTTAATAGGTTGGGCGCGCAAGTCAAGCCCCAATAAATATCTGAGATAGGCATAAAAATGGCCGCAAAAGCGGCCAAATTATTTCGTTATTTAAAAGCTGTTTAGCTTGGCTTAGCCGCCAAAACGCGCTTGGAGACGACCAGAGAATGTACCGCCAGCGGCTGAGCCTACGAGGCCAACTGACCATGCATCGCTTGTGCTGCTGCGCCACTGGACACCGCCGCCAAAGCCAACTTCTGAACCGCCAAAGCCGTCATCGTAAAGCGAAAGACCACCAGCAACAGTCCAAGTCTCATCTGAGTTCAAGTACAAATCAGGCAAAGCGGCCACTGCGGCTGCGCCTTCACGAAGCTCAGCAATCGCAGCGGCGTTGGTGTCAATACGTGCACTCAACGCATTATCAGCAGCTTGGAAAGCCGCTGTAATGGCAGTCGTTTGTACCGTGTCAGCGGCCGTTGCAAAAGCCTGATCAGCAGCAGAGTTTGCTGCATCAGCAGCTTGATAGGCCGTCGTGAGGGTCGTCGATTGCGCTGTATCAGCTGCCGTTGCAAAAGCCTGATCAGCAGTAGAATTTGCTGCATCAGCCGCTTGATAGGCCGTCGTGAGGGTAGTCGATTGCGCTGTATCAGCTGCCGTTGCAAAAGCCTGATCAGCAGTAGAATTTGCTGCATCAGCCGCTGTAGCGGCGACGCCTGCCGCAGCTAAAGTGGCCGCATCACCCGTTACAATATCATTTGCATTTGTCGTCACGCGAGCATCTAGCGCCCCGCCATCAGAAGATAGGTTACCCGCAGCATCCGTTACCACAAGCCCTGCTCCGCCAGTACCGACATTTGGTGCTGTCACTGTTGTAGAAGCCGTCCCTAGAATAATCTGGTTAGCTTGGGTCGTCGCAGAGCCAAAACCAAGAGCTGTAGAATTGTCATGCTGCGCATTTGCATTCAGGCCAAGAGCAACTGAGTTAAGCCCGTCTGCTTGCGTTGCAGTACCGATGGCTACGCCGCGCGCGCCTTCTGCACTGGCTGCATTACCGATTGCAACCTCACCAAAAGTACTATTGGCGACAGCGCTGTTACCAATGGCAACAGAGCCAGTTGATCCTGCCGTAGCACCGGCTCCGAAAGCGGAAGAGTTCACCCCTGTAGCCGATGCGGGATTAGACGAAGGACCACATTGAATTGCCCCAGCCACACTGGGTGAAGTGGTAACATTACTAATAGTACCAACCAAAATATTACCGTTAGCACTATTGCCCGTAAAACACTCATTGGCGTGAGCGGCTGTTCCGCCAAAGCCAACCGATAGCAAGGCAATGGCTGAGACTGACGCAACACGCAGGCCCAATTTGTTTAATTTTGATAGTTTAGACATAATTTTTCTCCATAATTATCATGTCAAGAGACTCGATAGAGTCACCAATTCGATAGTTTAAGAAGACCAAAATCGGATATCAGTTGTTCGGACATTAGCCCGAAATACAATGCGCCCCAATAATCGCCCCGTTCCAAGACAGCACCATGCCGTCAAAAAAGAACAGATTTTAACTGTGTTCAATGTCGCAGAAAAGCGCGCCCACGCCCACAGTACAAAACTGTTAGAATATCACTAAGGCTTAATTAACCATGAGTAAACAGAAAAAAACTATAAAATGATGACTTAATGATAAAATAATAAGGCTATGAAACGTCAATAACGCTATGTGTTCACTGACTTGACCTTAAGTACAAGCCCAACGCTGTGCCAATAACTACTATAATGCCAAAGGCCTGAATTGTCTTTCCCAGCATCCCAGAGGGCGTGCTGATATTGGCAAAGAACCAGCCTAATATATAGACTACAAACATAATTAGCATTTGCCCGCCAAAGAGATACGCCCCGTCCAATATCACATTAGGCTTCGCGGCTTGCTGCTCTGCATTGAGCGCGAGGCGCCTATCGGCGGCATAAATAAAGCTCGCCACTAATGCTCCCGCAAGGGCTGCGAGAATATGTATGGAGAAAAAGCCCGCCAGAAAGACGGCTAGAATCAGTAAATATCCGAGATATCGCATGGTTTATCTCTGCCCTCTGCCGCGGCCTTTGGCCAGCGCTTTAATGATGCCGCGCATAGTTTGCACTTCTTGAACGGTCATTTTGGCCCGCGTGAAAGGCGCGCGAATATTTTGCGCCATCAATGCGCGTTTTTCAGGCGGATAGAAAAAGCCTGCTTTTTCGAGCTCATCTTCTAAATGTTCAAACATACGCACTAGATTATCGCGATCTGCTGTCTCGCTGATTTGTTTTTGGAAAAGCTCTGGCGGGGCGCCGCCTTCTGCGCTGGCCCAGATATAGGCGAATATATTCACCGCTTGCGCCAAATTAAGTGACTGGAAGGCGGGATTGACGGGATAAGTTAGAATCGCATCGGCCAGCACGACATCGGCATTGGTTAGCCCCGCCTTTTCGGGGCCAAATAATATTCCCGTCTGAACGCCGTCACCCGCATAGGCGCGCAAAGCCGCCCCGACCTCGCCTGTACCTATGACAGGAATTTCCATTTCGCGGCGACGCGCCGTGGCGGCCAGCACAAATTTCAAATCCGCGAGCGCCTCTCCCGTTGTCTCGTATAATTTGGCTTGCTCTAAAACAGGCAGCGCGCCTGCGGCCATCGCGTCTGCGGCCGGATTAGGCCAGCCATCTCTGGGCGCAACAAGGCGCAATTCAGTCAGGCCGAAATTAAGCATACAGCGGCACGCCGCGCCAATATTCTCGCCAAGCTGAGGGTTCACAAGCACCACAACAGGCGCCTTTAAATCCTTATGTTGCTCTACAAGCTCTCCTAGCTGGTTTTTAAGCGTTTTTCCCATCCTTGACCTTTAAATATACCTTTAGTTTTTGAGGCTGTGGTGTTACACCGCGGCGAATTTTTAAAATTGTTTCGCTTACAGAGGACATTATGGCTAAAATCAAGGTAAATAATCCAGTCGTTGATATGAACGGCGACGAGATGACCCGCATCATGTGGGATATGATCAAAGAACGTCTCATTCACCCTTATCTCGATATCGAGCTTTTAGACTATGACCTCTCGATACAGAGCCGTGATGCCACAAATGACCAGATTACTGTTGATGCGGCGAACGCTATCAAGAAATGTAATGTTGGTATTAAGTGCGCGACGATTACGCCAGACGAGCAGCGCGTTGAAGAATTTGACCTGAAAGAAATGTGGCGATCGCCAAATGGAACGATCCGTAACATTCTTGGCGGTGTTGTATTCCGTGAGCCTATCATCTGTAACAATGTCCCGCGTCTTGTTCCGGGCTGGACACAGCCGATCGTCATTGGTCGCCATGCTTTTGGTGACCAATATAAAGCGACTGACTTCCTTGTCCCTAGCGAAGGTAAATTGACAATGAAGTGGGAAGGCAAAAACGGCGAGACTATCGAGCGCGAAGTGTTTGACTTCCCCGAAGCTGGTGTGGCCATGGGTATGTATAACCTTGATGCCTCTATTCGCGATTTTGCGCGCGCTTGCTTTAACTACGGCATCACGCGCCGCTGGCCTGTTTATATGTCGACAAAGAACACAATCCTGAAAAAATATGACGGACGTTTCAAAGACATTTTCCAAGAAATCTATGACGCAGAATTTGCAGAGCAATTTGCAGAATTTGGCGGTGAATATCAGCATCGTCTTATCGATGATATGGTGGCCTCTGCGATGAAATGGTCTGGAGGATATATCTGGGCCTGTAAGAACTATGACGGTGACGTTCAGTCTGACACAGTGGCCCAAGGCTTTGGCTCGCTTGGCCTGATGACCTCATTCCTTCTCACGCCAGATGGAAAAACAATGGAAGCCGAAGCAGCTCATGGCACAGTAACGCGTCACTACCGTAATCACCAAAAGGGCGAGGAGACATCTACGAACTCTATCGCCTCTATATTTGCTTGGACACGCGGGCTTGCCCACCGCGCGAAACTTGACGACAATGAAGCGCTCGCGAAATTCTCAGCCACACTTGAGAAAACAGTCATCGGCACCGTTGAAGGCGGCCAAATGACGAAAGACTTGGCGCTTCTTGTTGGCGATCAGCAAGGCTGGCTTACAACAACAGGCTTCCTTGAAGCTGTTGATGAGAACTTCCAAAAGAATATGGCCTAAGCCGCCAAACTCTGAATTTTAAAACCCGCTGCGTGCATATCGCGTCACCCGCGAATTGCGCGCGGCGGGTTTTTTTGTGGCTTAGAAGGCATGACAACCTTCTAGGGCAAGACCACCGTTTTCTCGCCATTAAGGAACGCGCGGTGTTCCGTATGCAGTCGCACGGCTTCGGCCAAAGTTTGCGCCTCGACATCGCGGCCAATATCAATCAGGCGCTTGGGCGTCATTGTATGATCCACACGCTGTACACCTTGTTCTATAATCGGGCCTTCGTCCAAATCGGCAGTGACATAATGCGCCGTTGCGCCAATGAGTTTCACGCCCCGCGCATAGGCGCGGTGATAAGGCTTCGCCCCTTTAAAGCTCGGCAAAAAAGAGTGGTGAATATTGATAATACGGCCCGAATATTCTTCGCAAATCTTATCTGTTAAAATCTGCATATAGCGTGCGAGCACAATCAGCTCTGCCCCGCTGGCTTGCACTACATCGCGCAGCGCAGCTTCCGCCTGCGGCTTTGTTTTTGCGCTAATCGGGATGTGGACAAAAGGCAAACCCGCCGCCTCCACCATTGCCCGCGCCGCGTCATGATTGCTGACCACGCCAACAATATCACAATTAAGCCGCCCTTTGGACACGCGGTAAATAAGGTCAGCGAGGCAATGATCAAATTTGGAGACCATTATCAGCGTTTTTGTCTTGCGACCCGCGGGATGGATTTGGGTATTCAGGCTAAGCTTGGCAGAAACCTTCGCCATAGCCGCGCGAAAGCCAGCGAGCTTTTTATCCTCTATGCGAAAGGCAATACGCGAATAGAAGCGCTCTGATGAGGGCGTACCAAATTGCGAGAGCTCTGTGATAAAGCCCTCATGCTTGGCGAGGCATTCAGTCAGCGCAGCGACAATCCCTGTCCTATCTGCGCTCTCATTTGTCATGATAAAGTTATGTGTACTCATAATTTGGTCCAAATCGCCAGCTCATTGCCCGAAGGGTCGGTAAAGTGAAAGCGCCGCCCGCCGGGAAAGTCGAATATCGGCACTGTAACGCCCCCGCCGGCTTTAACAATAGCGGCAAGGCTGGCCTCTAAATCCTCAGAGAGAAAGATAACAAGCGCGCCTTGATCGGACGGGCCGCGCGCGCCGGCATCGGCATCCAATCCACCGTCAATGCCTGCACCGATTATGGCGGCATATTGCGGGCCATAATCTTCATAACTCCAGCCAAAGACTTGGCTGTAAAAGGCTTTCATCGCGGCCATATCGCGTGCGGGCAGTTCTATATAATTAATATGATGATGCGCGCTCATAATTTAAGATACCAGTGAATAGCAGCTAAAGTCTTTAGCCTCGTCTAGGCTGAGTTTATCCCAGCTAAAGTCTTTATGCGTAAATTTATTTACGGAACTCCAGCCCGCAGGCCACGCAGGTTTACCGCCTATTATCGGCATCAAGGGCGAATAAGAAATGACGCAGTCCCCATAGTCAAATTCATAGCCGCAATGCTCATCTTCATGGCTTTCATCATAGCGAAAGCAGAGCAAATCGCCCTTAATGTACCATGTCCCCGCAGAAGTAAAATCCCCTTCGCGGTAATCGGTCTTGCCATCTACCGTAAAGCGCTCGACATAGCGCTGATCGGTATGAGGTGTGATATTATAGATTCCTTTGACTGTTGCGCCCTTATAACGCTCGGCCAATGTCTTGCCGTCAATGAATTCAAGATTCTCAACATCAGGTACAAAGCCATAAAGAATGCGCTCGGAACGTTTTTGCGCCTGTACCTTTGGCGCAATTTCTGCGTCCTGCGCAATCACGGCGGGCGCCGTTAAGAGCGGCAATAATCCCGCAAGGATATAAGCAGAGCCATGCTTCATAGGCCGCTAAATCGCGGCCTTAATAGCGGCGAGCGCATCATCAGCGCCCGCAACATTGGTGCCGCCCGCTTGCGCCATGCCGGGCTTGCCGCCCCCGCGACCGCCGACTTTCTCTGCGCCCGCATTGACCAAGGTTGCGGCTGAGTGCTTATCGGTGAGATCATCCGTTACGGCCACGGCCACAGCGACTTTTTCGCCGTCCTTAGCCACAAAGGCCACAATGCCAGACCCAATGGCGCTGAGCTGATCATTGAGCATGGCGCGTAAATCTTTGCCCGAAACGCCGTCTAGCACCGCGCCGATAAATTTCACGCCGTTAATCTCCTCAGTCTTCGCCCCGCCGCCAGAGCCGCCTAGCGCGAGCGCCTTTTTGGCGTCGGACAGCTCTTTCTCAAGCCGCTTGCGCTCTACCATCAGGCTCTCAATACGGGCAGGTACATCTTCGGGCTTGGCTTTAAGCTTATCAGCGGCCTCGCGCGTATAGCCTGCTTGGGTTTCAAGATAGGCGCGCGCAGCATCAGCGGTCACGCCTTCAATGCGGCGAATACCAGCGGCAACCGCGCCTTCGGAGACGATTTTAAACAGAGCAATATCGCCTGTGCGCGCGACATGGGTGCCTCCGCAAAGCTCGACGGAATAGGCATTAGGGCTATCGTCTAAAGGGTCTCCTAGCGAGAGCACGCGAACTTCATCGCCATATTTTTCGCCGAACAGCGCCATAGCGCCGGCTTTAATGGCCTCATCAGGATTCATAAGCTCGGTCTTGGCCGAGACATTTTGCAAGATGACGGCATTGACTTCGTCCTCGACCTTGGCCAGCTCTTCGCGCGTGATGGCCGCGCCGTGGGAGATATCAAAACGGATACGCTCCCCATCTACCATTTGGCCCTTTTGGGTCACGTGATCGCCCAGCACACGGCGCAAAGCTTCGTGCATGATATGGGTGGCGGAATGGTTCGCCATAGTGCGCTTGCGATTATCAGCATTCACACTCAAGCTTACATTATCGCCAAGCTTTAAGCGGCCTGTCAGCGTGCCGATATGAACATGCAGATCGCCCGCTTTTTTCAAAACGTCCGTGATTTCAATCTGCCCGTCAGCAAAACTTGCAACCCCCTTATCGCCTGCCTGTCCGCCGCTCTCGGCGTAGAAAGGCGTCTTAGAGGTCACGAACATAATTTCGCAATCCGATGCGCTATCCGTGCTTTGGCCATCGACGACAAGGCTTTGAACGCTGGAATCTGCTGTCAGCCCGTCATGGCCTGTAAACGCGGTTGGGCCGTGGGCTTCTTTTGCGGCGAGCCAGATATCATCTGTGCCTGCATCCCCTGACTTAAAGCCGCCCGCGCGGGAGCTGTCTTTTTGGCGGGCCATGGCGGCGTCAAAGCCGGCATGGTCAACGCCAATGCCGCGGCCACGGAGCGCATCTTGGGTAAGATCAATAGGGAAGCCGTAAGTATCGTAAAGTTTAAAGGCCGTTTCCCCGTCCAGCGTATCGCCATCTGAAAGGTTGGCTGTCGCCTCATCCAACAAGGCCGTGCCGCGGCCCAGAGTGCGGCGGAAGCGGTTTTCTTCTTGCTCAAATGTGGCCTCAATATTGGCCTGCGCGCGGCCAAGCTCTGAATAGGCATCGCCCATTTCGGTAATCAGCGCGGGCACGAGACGATGCATGAGCGGGTCTTTAGCGCCTAGAATATGCGCGTGGCGCATAGCGCGGCGCATGATGCGGCGCAGCACATAGCCGCGCCCTTCATTAGACGGCGAAACGCCATCCGCCATCAGGAAAGAACAAGAACGTAAGTGGTCAGCAATCACGCGGTGGGAGAACTTGGCCTCGCCTTCAGGCTTTACGCCCGTGAGCTCGACAGAGGCTTTGATGAGGTTTTGGAACAAATCGACATCATAATTATCATGCACGCCTTGGAGAATTGCGGCGGTGCGCTCAAGGCCCATCCCCGTATCAATAGAAGGCTTGGGGAGCGCGATCTCTGTGCCATCGCTGCGGCGCTCTTGCTGCATAAAGACGAGGTTCCAAATTTCAATGAAGCGGTCACCATCCTCGTCGGGAGAACCGGGAGGCCCGCCGGGAATATCAGGCCCGTGATCATAAAAAATTTCAGAACATGGCCCACAAGGCCCCGTATCGCCCATAGCCCAGAAATTATCGGATGTGGCGATGCGAATGATACGCTCATCAGATAGCCCTGCAATTTTCTTCCAAAGGTCAAAAGCCTCATCATCTGTGTGGTAAACGGTAACGAGGAGCTTATCCTTATCAAGCCCGAAATCTTTGGTCACCAACTCCCAGGCATGTTCAATGGCCTGGGGTTTGAAATAATCCCCAAAGCTAAAGTTACCGAGCATTTCAAAAAATGTGTGATGACGCGCCGTATAGCCAACATTATCCAGATCATTATGCTTGCCGCCTGCACGCACGCATTTTTGCGAGCTTGCCGCGCGCGGATATGGCGGTGTGCTCGCCCCTGTGAAATAGTCTTTAAAAGGCACCATGCCCGCATTGGTAAAAAGCAAGGTCGGGTCATTATCAGGCACGAGCGGGCTGGACTGCACAACCTCATGGCCTTGGCTTTTAAAGAAACTAAGATATTGCTGGCGAATATCGCGTAAACTTGTCATGCGGCTCACTTTATAGTTTCAGGGCACAATACAAAACTGCCCTGCCGTAAATTCTTGAATATCCCATATAGAAAGAGCGCTTGGACCTGCCAAGCGCTCAATCAGTTTATTTCATATAAATCGGGGGTTTATCCGGCTAAATTAGCGACATCATCCTCATCTTCTTGCGGAATGAGAAGCTCATCTTCAATAAGGCCCTCATTGGCGCGGATGCGCTGCTCGATATCATCGG
>CALKIX010000045.1 GCA_937995665.1 uncultured Hellea sp.
AAAAATGCCGATGTGGCCCGTTCATACATGGCTGCCTGATGCTCACGTTGAAGCGCCGACAGCGGGTTCAGTTATCCTTGCGGGTATATTGCTTAAACTTGGTGGTTATGGCTTCTTGCGCTTCTCACTGACAATGTTCCCTAACGCCTCGCTTGATCTTGCGCCGATTATCTTCTGGATGTCCGTGATTGCGATTATCTACACATCGCTTGTGGCGTATCGTCAAAACGATATGAAAAAGCTTATCGCTTACTCATCCGTGGCCCATATGGGGTTTGTGACTATGGGGATATTCACTTTTAACCTGCAAGGTATTCAGGGCGGGATTTACCAGATGCTATCACACGGGATTATCTCAGGCGCGTTGTTCTTCTGTGTCGGGGTGATTTATGACCGTATGCATACGCGCGAAATTTCTTTTTACGGGGGCCTTGTTAAACATATGCCCGTCTATGCCGCCTTCTTCATGCTCTTCACTATGGCCAATGTCGGCCTGCCGGGCACTTCTGGTTTTGTCGGCGAAATCCTGACTATGATTGGCGCTTATCAAATTAGCCCTTGGATTGCTGCGGGCGCCGCGCTTGGTATGATTTTATCAGCCATATACGCACTGCATCTCTACCGCGAAGTTATCTTTGGTGAGCAAACCAATGATAAGCTTGAGGGCATTGCAGATATGACCAAGAGCGAGATCATTATTCTGGCCCCGCTTGCGATTATGACAATCGTATTGGGGGTTTATCCTGCTTTAATTACAGATATCACCGCAGCCTCTGTCGAAGGGCTTATTGCTGACTTCACAGCGGCAACAGCGGGAGGTCAATAACATGTTACAAACGATCTCACTTTTTGCGCCGCAATTGCTATTGGCTGTTTCAGCCTCACTCTTGCTTGGCTTTGGTGTCTCCAAAGATAAAGACCACTCTATCCTTGTGCGTAATATTGCGGCGGGTTTGCTTGTGCTCTTTGCTTTTATGGGCTTCCTTTTAGGTAAGCCTACAGGCGAGGCGTTTAAGGGCGCGTTGATGGTCGATAATTATAGCTATTATCTCAATCTTTTTCTCGGCCTCTCTGCCGCTGCAGCCTTATTGTTTTCAAAGTCTTTCTTTCAGAGCGAAAATCTAGACCGCTATGAATATTCTGTGCTCGTGCTTTATGCGGTGCTGGGCATGTCTGTGATGGTGTCGTCTAATAACCTGCTCGCGCTTTATATCGGTGTCGAATTGCAGTCTTTGGCACTTTACGTCATGGCCGCTTATAACCGTGATAGCCTTCGCGCGTCTGAGGCGGGCCTTAAATATTTCGTGCTAGGCGCGATTTCATCAGGTCTATTACTTTACGGCTCATCCTTGATTTACGGCTTTACGGGCTCGCTCGATTATGACCGCATTGCGCAGGTCGTTTCAGAAGGCGCCACGCCGGGCATTATCGCAGGCATGGTCTTCTTGCTTTGCGGCTTGGCCTTTAAGATTTCTGCTGCGCCGTTCCATATGTGGACGCCAGATGTCTATGAAGGCGCGCCGACGCCCGTCACAGGCTTCTTTGCGGCTGCCCCTAAATTTGCCGCTATGGCTCTTATTGCGCGCCTGCTTATTGGCCCGTTTGGCGATATTACTGCGCAGTGGCAGCAGGTGATTGTTGTGCTGGCCGTCATGTCTATGTTTATCGGCGCGATTGGCGCTTTGAGCCAAACTAACATTAAACGCCTTATGGCTTATTCTTCGATTGCTAATATGGGCTATGCTTTGGTGCCGCTTGCTGCGGGTACTGTGGCGGGTGTTCAGGGTATGCTTATCTTTATGAGCATCTATGTTATTACAGCCATCGGCATCTTTGCTTGTATCCTTCAAATGCGTATTCGCAATGGAATGGTTGAGCAAATCAGCGATCTGTCTGGCTTGTCAAAATCAAACCCAGGATTGGCGGTTGTCCTGACCATGTTCATGTTCTCAGTTATGGGTATCCCGCCGCTACTTGGCTTCTTCGGTAAGTGGTTTGCCTTTGTGCCGGCCATGCAGGCTGGCCTGACTTGGCTTGTTGTTCTCGCACTTATCGCGTCTGTTATTGGCGCGTTTTATTATCTTCGCATTGTTAAAATCATGTGGGGTGATGAAGAGCGCCATGAATTTGTTCAAGCGCCTAAGACATTGCACGGTCTTATGGCTATCACGGCCCTACTAATCTTCCCGCTCATGCTTTTGCCGTTCATGGCAACGGGTGGGCAGAACCTTATTGCTCAAGCCGCGGCGAGCCTGTTTTAATTGAAATTCATTTCGCTTAAAGAAACGGGTTCCACGAATGTATATGCGAGGGAACTAGCCGAGCAGGGTGAGCGCGGCCCCCTTTGGATTATCGCAGAACGGCAAAGCGCAGGCGTGGGCCGCAGAGGCCGCCAATGGGTTTCCCGTTCTGGCAATCTTTATGCCTCAGCACTTTATCCAAATAATGGTACTACCAGCGATGCCGCACTGATGAGTTTCGCGGCGGCCCTTGCTGTTGCCGATAGTCTTGAGCCTTATGTTGCCCGCGATCTTATTTCTCTTAAATGGCCCAATGATGTTTTGTTGGGGGGTAAGAAAACGGCGGGTATTTTGCTCGAAGGGGGTAAGGGTTGGTATGTTGTGGGTGTCGGTATCAACTTGATGCACCACCCCGAGGATGCGCAATTTCCAGCGACTCATGTTTTAGAGCATATCAGAGCTCAAGGCCTTGAAGGCCCAGAGCCCGTGATGACAGGGCCGCAGGCCGTTTTGGCGATTCTGGCTTCGCGCTTTAATTATTGGCGCGATGTTTACCTCGCCCATGGTTTTGAGCCGCTACGCACGGCCTGGACCGCACGCGCGCATAACATTAGCGGCGAGGTCACTGTGAACCTTCCCAATGAGACGTTTCTCGGTCAGGCCCAAGGCTTGAGCGAAAATGGAGCGTTGCGTGTGAAGCTCTCAGATGGCACCATAAGACAGATACAGGCGGGAGATGTTTTCTTCGGCCCAACTCAGTCTAAGGACTAACTATGCTACTGGCTATTGATACAGGTAATACAAACACCCTCTTTGCCATCCATGATGGGCAGGACTGGATTGTAGAGTGGCGCATCGCCACTAATGCGACGCGGACAGCCGATGAATATGCGGTTTGGTTTTATCAGTTGATGAAAATGAACTCGCTTAAATTTTCAGATATTACTGATTGCGTGATTTCTACTGTGGTGCCGCAATCTCTGTTTAATATGCGTAACCTTTCTCGGCGTCATCTTAATATCGACCCGATTATTATTGGGGAAAAGGGTGTTAAGACTGGGATTGGCGTGCGTGTTGATAATCCAAAAGAAGTCGGCGCTGACCGCCTTGTTACGGCCTTGGGTGCAACTAAGCGCTATGAGGGCGACCTTATCATTATCGATAGCGGAACGGCGACGACATTTGATGTCGTTTCTGCCGATAAGTATTTTGAAGGCGGTATTATTGCACCAGGGATAAACCTGTCTGTGCGCGCGCTCCATGAGGCCGCCGCGCAGCTACCGCGTATTGAGATTAAAAAGCCAGCGAGCGTGATTGGAACCAGTACCGTCTCGGCCATGCAATCAGGTATTTTTTGGGGCTATATTGGATTGATTGATGGCTTGGTGGCCCAGATAAAAGAAGAGAGCCAACGAGATTATACGGTGATTGGAACGGGCGGTGTAGCTTCGCTCTTTGATGGCGCATCAAAATCTATTGATTACTATGATCCCAAATTGACCATTGATGGGCTTTATGAAATCTGGCGCTTAAATAAGTGATTATAGAAAGCGCAAATGGCAAAATCTGATAAAAATGAGCTGGTCTTTCTTCCCCTAGGGGGGTGCGGCGAAATTGGGATGAACCTCAACCTTTTTGGGTTTGGGCCTGCCCATGACCGCAAATGGGTGATTGTCGATATCGGCGTAACATTTGGCGATGCCAGCACACCCGGTATTGAGATTATCATGCCCAATATTGATTTCATCATGCAGAACCGCGAGAACCTGCTCGGCATTGTTTTAACCCATGCCCATGAAGATCACATGGGCGCCCTTGGCCGCCTCTGGCCTTTGCTGCAATGCCCAGTCTATGCCACGCCGTTCACAATGTATTTAGTCAAAGATCGCCTGTCAGAATTCGGCCTGCTTGATGATGTCCCGCTCCATGAGGTGCCCCTAAAAGGCAAAATTAGCCTTGGTCCTTTTGATATGGAGTTAGTGACAATGACACACTCTATTGCTGAGCCCAATGCACTCGCTATTCGTACAGAGCTGGGAACTATTTTGCATACGGGTGACTGGAAAATCGATGAGGCCCCGCAAATTGGCGAGCCCGTAGATGCGGCCGCGCTAAGAGCGCTTGGTGATGAAGGCATTCTTGCCATGGTGTGCGACAGTACCAACGTCTTCTCTCCCGGCTATGCAGGCAGCGAGGAGGGCGTGCGGGAGGAACTGACTAAGCTCGTCAGCGAATATGACGGTCGGGGCGTGGCGGTTGCGTCCTTTGCCTCTAATGTCGCGCGGCTTGAAAGCGTGATGATGGCGGCCAAAGATAATGACCGTTCGGTTTGCCTTGTGGGCCGTTCCATGCGGCGCATGACGGCGGCGGCAAAATCCATTGGCTTGCTAGAAGGTGTTGGGCATCTCATTGATGAAGATGAGGCCGCCTCTATGCCCGCCGCCCATGTGCTTTATCTTTGCACAGGTAGCCAAGGCGAGCCTCGCGCTGCGCTCTCGCGTATTGCTGCAGGTGAGCACCGTAATGTACGTTTCCATAAGGGCGATGTCGTTATTTTCTCATCCAAAGTTATTCCTGGTAATGAGAAGGGTATATTTGCGTTGCAAAATGCATTGGCTGATGACGGCGTAGATATTGTGACTGAAAAAATGCGGCCTATCCATGTTTCGGGTCACCCGTGCCGTGATGAGCTAAAGCAAATGTATGAATGGGTGCGCCCGCTGATTGCGGTACCTGTTCACGGTGAGCGCCGCCACCTTCTAGAACATGCCAAGCTCGCCAAGTCACTTAGTCCTGAATATTCTATCGCGCCGCGAAATGGCGAGATGATTAAGCTGTCTGAAAATGGCGCACAGGTAATAGATATTGTGTCTTCTGGGCGTCTTCATCAGGACGGCACGTCCATTGTGTCCGCCGATGATGAAGGTTTGCGCCTAAGAAAAAAAATGGCCTATGCGGGCCATGTCGCGGTTAGTCTTGTGGTCAATGGCAAAGGGCGCATAGTCAGCGGGCCAGAGCCGCGCATTTCAGGTTTTCCTGAAGGGCGCAACGGCAAAGCTATGGATGATTTGCTAGACGGCGTTGCCGAAGCAGCTGAGGATGCTTTTGAGAGTTTAAAGCCCTCTGCGCGCCGTGATGAGGATTTGATAGAGGCCAAGCTGACCTCTAAAATCAAACGCTATGTTAAAGAACAAACCGGAAAGCGCAGTCATATCGAAGTAACTGCGCACCGTGTTAAATAGGGTATTTGAATGTCACCTTTTTCGCTCTTTGTTATGTATTTGCTTATTTGGTGGGTGACGCTTTTTGCCATTTTGCCCGTGGGTATTCGCGGCCAAGCCGAAGAGGGCGATGTTGTCAAAGGTTCTGAACCTGGTGCGCCCGTTGACTCTAACATCAAGAATAAATTCAAACTCACAACACTGATAGCGACCTGTCTCTGGGCCGTGGTTTGTGCCATTATCTGGACGGGTGCTGTCAGCTGGGATCAGCTAGGCGCACTTATGGGTATTAAAGTCACGCCAAAATAATCACAGCTCACTTCACAGGCGAGCTTGTCGCCGCCCTTACAACTCGCTAAGTCATATAAAACAACGGAATCTACCATGCGCCTGTCACGCTATTTTTTACCTCTTTTAAAAGAGACACCGGCTGATGCCACTATTGCCTCGCATCGCTTTATGCTGCGCGCGGGGATGGTGAAGCAAGACAGTGCGGGTATCTATATCTGGCTGCCACTGGGCCACAAAGTTCTCAAGAAAATTGAGCAAATTGTGCGCGAAGAGCAAAATCGCGCGGGCGCTGTTGAAATGCTCATGCCAACCATCCAGTCTGCTAATCACTGGAAAGAGACAGGGCGTTATGATGCTTATGGGCCAGAGATGCTCCGCATCAAAGACCGCGGTGACCGTGAGTTGCTTTACGGCCCGACCAATGAAGACATGATCACGGATATGTTCCGCTCATTTGTGCGCTCTTACAAAGATCTGCCGCAATGCCTCTATCATATCCAGTGGAAGTTTCGCGATGAGCGCCGCCCAAGATTTGGTGTAATGCGTGGGCGCGAGTTCTTAATGAAAGATGCCTATAGTTTTGATATTGACGCGGATAGCGCCAAGCAGGCCTATTACCGCCAGTTCATGGCTTATCTGAACACCTTTGCGCGTCTGGGCTTAAAAGCGGTGCCGATGCGCGCGGATACGGGGCCAATTGGCGGAGACCTCTCCCATGAGTTCTTGATTCTGGCTGAGACAGGCGAGAGCGAGGTATTCTGTCACAAAGATTTGGTCGATATGGCCGCGCCGGGCGAGGTGGCTGATGACGCGCTTGAGGCAACCTTTAAAGAACGCACCGCGCTGTATGCCCGCACCGACGAAATGCATGTGCCCGAAGACTTTGCCAAAGTACCCGATGATAAGCAGCTCTCCGCGCGCGGTATTGAGGTTGGTCACATCTTTTATTTCGGGGATAAATATTCCGCCCCAATGAAGGCGCAAGTCACGGGTGCAGATGGTAAAAATGTCAATATCCAAATGGGCTCTTACGGCGTTGGCGTCTCGCGCCTTGTAGGTGGCATTATCGAAGCCAGCCATGATGAGAACGGTATAATCTGGCCCAAATCCGTTGCGCCGTTCGGGGCAGGCATTATCAATCTAAAGCTTGGCAATGAAGAGGTCGACGCGGCTTGCGAAGGTATTTACGCCAAGCTGAGCAAGGCAGGCATCGACCCGCTTTATGATGATAAGAATGATCGCGGGGGACAGAAATTTGCGCGCATGGATTTAATTGGCCTGCCTTACCAAATCGTTGTCGGCCCGCGCGGGCTTAAGAACGGGATTGTTGAAGTTAAAACACGGGCCACAGGTAAGCGCCAAGAAATGTCACCACAGGCAGCTATCAACTTTATCACGGCAGAATATGAGAGCGAAGCTTAAGTGAACGCGCTTGCCCAAACTGACGCCGCCATAGCAGGCCAGAATAAGGCCTTTGGCAAGGTCGAGCGCATGATTGCGATGCGTTATTTGAGGGCGAAAAAATCACAAGGCGGTGTTGGGCTGATTGCGGCGATTTCCTTTACCTGTATTGCGCTCGCCATTTGGGCGATGATTGTTATTATGTCGATTATGAACGGCTTTCGCGATGATATGATACGCCTGACGATTGGTTCTGAGGGGCATATGTATGTCGCGTCCAGCTCACCCCAACCATCGCCAGAAAGCGTAAGCGCGCTTGAACAGCGCCTGGCCAGCGTGGAAGGTATTTCTGAAGCCTTTCAATTCACGCAAAATTACACAGGCGTGCAGGCCAATGGTCAGTTTTCACTGGGCCAAGTTATCGGAATCTCTCCCGATAATCTGCGTGAATAT
>CALKIX010000046.1 GCA_937995665.1 uncultured Hellea sp.
GCGTATT
Source organism: uncultured Hellea sp. (assembly GCA_937995665.1). Classification (GTDB taxonomy): domain Bacteria; phylum Pseudomonadota; class Alphaproteobacteria; order Caulobacterales; family Maricaulaceae; genus Hellea. The sequence goes on from CALKIX010000046.1 coordinate 8, forward strand.
CATCAGCACAAAATCAAGCGCTATGGCGGGCATACGGCCAAGTATAATATTGACCGCTTAATGTGGTTTGAGATTCACGAAACGCGGGATGGGGCCTTTAAGCGTGAGCGCCAGATTAAAGAATGGAAGCGGGCTTGGCGGCTCGGCTTGTTCTTGGAAGCAAACCCGCATTGGGATGATTTATCTGAAAGCCTAAGCCAAGAAGCGCTCTGCGACCCTACGCGTATGTATCCCTCTGACTTTAGCCAAAGCGCCTATCAAATTCAGCTCGCTAATTCTTGCTAGCCATCCCAAGTTAAGCCCCCATTCATCGCGGCTTTGCTATAGGCTTTCTCATGAAACACTTATGCTTAGGCTTTGCGGCTCTTTTTGGGGCTTTGGTGCTGGCGCCTTCGGCGCAGGCGCTTAGCTGTATGCAGCCTGATATTCAGCGTGAGCTGACAACGGCCATAGAGAGCGAAAAGGTCTATCATATTTTAGTCGGCCGTTTTATTTCGCCGCAAAAACCCAAAAATCAATTAGCGCCGCCTCATTCCAATGGCGACCTCATACATATGCCGCCTGATAATTCCTATAAGGTGCAGGGCGTTTTTACGGGTTATTCGCTTGCCAAGACGCCAGCGAGCGACGTTAAATTAGTGAATTACCCCGTTCAGATTGAGACGATCTGCGCGGGGCCTTGGTGCGGAGATGTGCCGGGGCGCGATGATGTCTTGATTGCTTTTGTGGAGGCCCAAAATGGCGGCCCGCCTTTGCTAAGACGGGGGCCATGCCCGCATATGAGCCATGCTTATAGCGCAGATAAAGAGGCGATATTGCGCGAGGGTCTTTAAGCCTGTCTTGGCTATTTCCTGCGGGGACTTTTTCACTTATAACGGCCCCATGACCAACCCCGCCACTAAAATCACCGCCGTTCTCGGTTCCGCGCTTCTGCTCTTTGCGGCCGCTTACCGCCTTTTTGGGCGGCGCGATAATGCGCTGGGAATGCTGTGGACTTTGCCCGCTTTTCACTGGGTCTTTATCGCCTTTTTGGCCTTTGGCCTCTCGCGCTATAAGTCAAACGCTTGCGCGGCGATATTGATGGCGTTTGGCGTAATGGTGTTGGGCGATGCGATGTTGCTCGCCTCGAATATCAGCCTTGGGTCTAGCACCTATGCACTAGGCGCGGCAGGGGCGCTGCTCTTGGTGTCGGGTGTAAAATTACGCCAGCAAATGCGCTGAGTGAAAATCGCGTTAGATTGAATTCAGAAATCAGACCTTTCTCGTCTGTTTTATGAATGCATTGATTTTGCTGTAACGCGAAATTCACGACCTAAGTGACAAATTCACTTTCTTTATAGCCTTGAAAATAAAGCGCGGAGGTCAGGTCTGTGTGATTAATCGCGCAATGGGCTTGGGCGGCGACGACGGGTTTGGCGTAAAAGGCAATGCCGAGCCCTGCCGCTGTAATCATCGCCAAATCATTCGCCCCGTCGCCGATGGCCACCGCGGCCGCTGGCCCGCCAAAATCAGCGCTATGGGCTTTGAGAGCATCGAGTTTTGCCTCGCGGCCTAAAATCGGCATGCCGACCTTGCCAGAGAGCTTTGGCCCGTCCTCGAGCAGCGTATTGGCCTGATGCGCGTCAAAGCCGCAAGCTTTGGCGACTTGGCCTGTGAAAAAGGTAAAGCCGCCAGAGACGATGACCGCCTTGGCTCCGTTGGCCTTCATGGTCTGGCAGAGCGTGCGCGCGCCTGCGTTCAGCGTAATGCGCTCTTTAAAACATTGCTCCAGCACAGAGAGCTCTAGCCCTTCGAGCAGGCCAACGCGCTCGGTCAGCGCGCCTTCAAAGCCGATTTCCCCGCGCATGGCGCGCTCTGTGATGGCGCTAACGCGGTCTTTCACGCCTGCAAAATCGGCGAGCTCGTCAATGCATTCTTGGCCGATGAGGGTGCTATCCATATCGCAAATGAGCAGCTCTTTGCGGCGACCTTCGCTGGGCTGAACACAGACATCGACTTTGATACCCTCAGTGGTCATCGCCTCCAAAATTCTCTCTTGAGTCACGCCTTTGCCGACCTCACCCTCAAAGGCTTTGCCGTCCGATAGCAGAATAGGGTTTTGCAGGGAGAGCACACCAAGCGCGGCCTCGAAAGCTTTGGCATCTCTTTGGGCTAGCACAATAGTGGCTATGCGGGGTAAGGGTGTGGGCATGGAACGCGACTCGCAAAATATGAAACCAGTGCTCTTTATCGCAGGGCCAACGGCCAGCGGCAAGAGCGCATGGGCGGTTGAGCTCGCAAAAACTGTGGGCGGGGAGATTATCAATGCTGACGCCATGCAGGTTTATGCTGATTTGCAGATTTTATCCGCGCGGCCAGAGCAGGGCGAGATGGCGGGGGTGCCGCATCATCTGTTCGGCCATATTGCCGGGGATGTGCGCTATTCCACGGGGCAGTGGCTACGCGAAGTGGTGCCTGTGATTTTGGACGTGCTCGCGCGCGGGCGCGTGCCGATCTTAACGGGCGGGACGGGGCTTTATTTCAAAGCGCTGACCGATGGGCTGGCCCAAGTGCCAGCTGTGGAGCGCGCGGCCATGGCGCGGGCGCAGGCTATTTTGGATAATGACGGGATTGGCGCATTGCGCAAGCGGGCCGAGGCAGTGGACGGGGCGGCGGCGGCGCGAGTGCTGGGCGATGATCCGCAGCGGCTTTTGCGCATTGTCTCCGTCCACGCGCAAACAGGGCGCGCGCTCAGCGATTGGCAGAGCGCCACGCGGCCCATTATCCCCAAACGCTTTTGCAAGCGCGCGGTACTATTACCAGAGCGCGCGCTTCTTTACGAACGCATCAATGACCGCTTTGGCGCGATGGTGGATAGCGGCGGATTGGACGAGGCCAAGCGCGTCTTTGCCAAGGATTATGACCCCAGCCTGCCCATGATGAAAGCCATCGGCTTGCAGCAGCTCTTTCCTTACCTGCGGGCAGAGATGGAACTGGAGGCGGCGATAGAACTGGCGAAGCGCGATACAAGGCGGCTTGCTAAGCGGCAATTTACGTGGTTTCGCGGCCAAGCCAAAGATTGGGACGTCATTGAGACCGAAGCGGATAAAGCCGAGTTTGCGAGAAATTCATTATCCAAAGCGCGCGGCGGGCTTTAAGCTAACCTCATGAAGTCACTTTGGTCATTCCTCAACCATATGGATAAACAGGCCTTGCGCGCCGCGTTATTCCTCTTGGTGATGTTTGGGCTTGTCCTTGCCATGGTCGTCTTAGGGCGCGAGTTTTTAGCGGTCGGGCAGGGACAAGTGTCAAAGGCCCTAGAACCGCTGCGAGGCTCGGTCTGGGGCCTTCCTGCTGCGATTGTCATTTTCACGCTGGCTGCTTTTATTGGCGCGCCGCAATGGGCGCTGATAGCCGCAGTTGTGGTGGTCTTCGGCCCGCGTCATGGCGGCGTATTTGCTTGGATTTCTACCATGTGCTCGGCAGCCACGACTTTTTGGATAGGCCGTGCCTTAGGTGCAGAACGGCTGAGCCGCTACGGGGCAGAGCTTGTAAACCGTATAATTGCAATTATTCGCTGCAATGGCTTTATGGCCAGCTTTGCCGTACGCTTTGTGCCTACGGGGCCTTTTATCCTCGTGAACATGGCCGCGGGGGTTTCGCAGATAAAATTTGCCGCTTTTATGGCGGGCACTGGACTTGGCATTATCGCTAAGATTGCTGTTGTCGTGCTTATTGCCAAAGGTCTTTTGACGGGGGCGGAAGGAAAATTGGCAATGCTTGGCTTTGCTGGGCTTGCGGTTTTTATTTTGGCGGCAATGCTGTTTGCGCGCCGACATTTACGCGCGCATGTTGAACGAGAGACCAAAAAGCCCAATCTTTGATGGCTTTTAAGGCAAGAGGGCTTGCTTTTTATGCGGAGTGTAAGCATTAACACTTAAACGAACGAATCCACATTCGCGTAGGTTGTTTACTACTGCTGTCACGACGGATAAAAATTTAGGGCTACCCATGCTTTCCAATTTGCTTAGCGCATTTTCATCAGACATCGCCATTGATCTGGGAACGGCCAATACCTTGATTTATGCCAAGGGACGTGATGTGGTTTTGAACGAGCCATCCGTAGTCGCTTATTCGGTACGTAATGGGCGCAAGGTTGTGCATGCCGTGGGTAACGAAGCCCGCTCTATGCTCGGCCGTACGCCCGGCCATATTGAGGCTATTCGCCCGATGAAAGATGGCGTGATTGCTGACTTTGAAGTCGCCGAGGCGATGATTGCCCACTTTATCAAAAAGGTGAATAAGGGCGGACGTTTTGCGCGGCCTAAAGTCGTTATCTGTGTACCCTCTGGCGCAACCGCTGTTGAACGCCGCGCCATCCACCAAAGCGCCGAGCAAGCTGGCGCCTCTCGCGTTTATCTTATCGAAGAGCCCATGGCCGCCGCGCTGGGCGCAGGGCTTCCCATTCACGAACCATCAGGCTCCATGGTTGTTGATATTGGCGGTGGGACGACAGAGGTCGCGGTTCTATCTTTGGACGGTATTGTCTACTCGCGTTCTGTGCGTGTTGGCGGTGACAAGATGGATGACGCGATTATCCAATATGTGCGCCGCACCACGAACCTATTGCTTGGCGAAATGAGCGCAGAACGCGTGAAGAAAGAAATCGGCTCTGCCACCATGCCAGATGATAATGAAGGCATGATGGTTCAGATAAAGGGGCGGGATTTGATGAACGGCGTGCCGCGCGAAATCCGCGTGACCGAAGCCATGATTGCCGAGAGTCTTGCAGAACCTGTCGAGCAAATTGTCGAAGCTGTGAAAATGGCCCTTGAAGCCACGCCGCCAGAGTTGGCCGCCGATATTGTTGATAAAGGTATTATGCTCACGGGGGGGGGCGCTTTGCTGCGTAATCTGGATTCTGAACTGCGCAGCCGAACAGGTCTGCCTGTTTCAATCGCAGATGATCCGTTATCCTGTGTTGTACGCGGCTCAGGGACCGTTGTTGAGAATTTGAAAAAGTGGAAAAGCGTACTCTCCAGCGGAGTTTAGTTCCACCCGCGCGAAAGGTATAAAAATAAATGTACCGCTCCGAGCTCAATAGCCCTCGCGCCACACATATTACACTTCTATTGGCTTTTGCCTTATCCGCTATTCTTTTTGCCGCAGACCGCAATAGTGAAGGGTTTTTGGAGCGCGAGAAAGTCGGCGTTGGCTCAGTGATCTCGCCGATTTTAACGGTGATAAGCCACCCTTTTAGGGGCATAGAAAATTTTGCAGGACAATTTAAAGATCGCAATCGGGCCCTCGCGGAAAATAAAGCGCTTAAAGAAGAGCTTTATCGTCTGCGAGAGGCCAAAGAACGTTCCGATATCGTAGCGATGAAATTGGCGCGTTTTGAGCAAATTTTAGGCACAGATTTCGGCGGGGATGTCCCGCAGCAGAAAATTGCCGCTCGCGCTGTGAGTGAAATTGACGGACCTTTTGTGCGCTCGGCCCTTATTAATGCGGGGCGCAAACGCGGGGTGAAAGTCGGCCACGCTGTTATGACAGTTGATGGGCTTTATGGTCATGTTTTGCGTGTTGGGTCTAATTCCTCTCGGGTTTTGCGCCTTGAAGATTTGAACAGCCGTATCGCGGTTATGTCTTCCGAAAGTGGGGCGACGGCAATTTTAGCCGGAGATAATTCCCATCAACCCGTGCTGACCTTTGCCTCTGATATCGCGGAATGGGACATTGGCAGCACTGTGATTACATCGGGAGATGGGGGCGTCTTGCCACGCGGCTTGCCTATTGGAACTGTAGCCAATGGCGGGCCTTCGCGTCTTGTTGTTGATTTGAATGTTACTGGTTCGCCCATTGACTGGGTTTGGGTGTTGCCATTTACGCCTATTTCTCCGCCTGAAGCTGATCCTGTCTCCAGTGATGGTGACTCGCAAATAGCCGAGGCTATAGGCGCAAGCGGCCAGGAGTCACCCTGATGGCTTTAAGTCCTATTGTGTCCTCTAAGGGGACGACGTGGCGCGGCGGCTTGACGATGTGCCTGTTGACCTTATTTGCGACCTTGCACATAAATCTTTTTGGCCAGTCGGTTGCTTTGACTTTTCTGCCTGTCATTGGAGTGTGTTTATGGCCGCGCTTTTCTAATCCGCCAGCCTCGATTGTACTGCTTTTTATTTTTGGGCTTTTGCTCGACTTTTTAACATTTGAACCTTTAGGGATTAGAAGCCTGATTTATTTGATAATCTTTACAGTTTTTCGCCCTGACCTAAGATTAAAGTCCTTCCGCTTTAATATGGCCTTAGCCTATTGGATAGGCGCTATTCTTCTTAGCCTTATCCTTTCATATTTCTTAGGGTGGCTGGGCCGTTCGGTAAAGCCAGAATGGACGGCGCTTTTATATCAAGGCTTGCTGGCGATGGCATTATTCCCGCTTATATATGGCATAAGACATATCTTTAAGACGCTCATGAAAGACGTCGGCTTGCGGGGATTTTGATGATCCGTAATAATATTGACGAGAATGTAGTGAACCGCCGTACCGCGCTTATGGCGTTGGGCGGTCTGGGTGTTTATGGTGTTTTGGCTAGCCGTCTTTACTATCTTCAAGTCACGAAGGCTGAGGATTATCGTGCCTTGTCAGATGATAATCGATTTAATTTCAATATAACATTGCCCTCGCGGGGCCGTATCCTAGACCGAAGCGGTGAGGTTCTAGCTGTGAATAGGCAGGATTACCGCGTTGTCCTGATTCCAGAACGTGTCAAAGACCTCGACGGGACGCTCTCGCGTATCTCGGATATTATCGGACTCTCAGAGGGTCAAGAGAAACGCATTCGTAAGGATATTAAAGATAATGCGCGTTTTGTGCCTATTCTCGTAGAAAATCATTTGGATTGGGAGACCTTTGCGGCCCTTAATCTCAAAACACCCGATCTACCTGGGGTCATACCCGAGGTTGGCGAAGGGCGGTATTATCCCAATAAAGGTATTTTTGCCCATACGCTCGGCTTTGTTGGCCGCGCGGGGCCTAGCGATGTAAGTGATGACAAAGACCCCCTATTACGTCAGCCTACTTTTCGGATAGGCAAGACCGGCATTGAAGCGGCGCAAGACGCGGTTCTGCGCGGAAGCTCTGGGCGGCTGAAAGTAGAAGTCAATGCTGTTGGCCGTATCGTACGCGAATGGCCAGACCCTAAAGATAGAGCCAAGGATGGCGAAAATGTTTGGCTGACGCTAGATGCAGAATTGCAGCGATATGCCGCCAAGCAATTTGGTGCGGATAGCGGTGGATTGGCCGTTATCGACGTGCTTACCGGGGAGCTGCGTACTTTGCTCTCTATGCCCTCATTTGATGGTAATCTTTTCGTTTCGGGCCTGACCCAAGCGGATATGAATGCGCTTAATAATGACGAGAAACGCCCCCAATATAATAAGGTGCTCAGCGGCGGATACCCGCCGGCCTCCACTTTTAAGATGACTGTCATGCTGGCTGCGCTGGAGGCTGGCCTCATCAATCCAGCGGATAAGATATTCTGCGTAGGTAAGCTTCGTCTTGGCAATCGAAACTTTCATTGCTGGAAACGAAAAGGCCACGGCTCTGTTGATATGCGTGAGGCCCTCAAGAGCTCATGCGATGTCTATTTTTACGATATCGCCCAGACAGTCGGTATGGATAAAATTGCCCAAATGGGACGCCGCCTCGGCTTAGGACAGCGCTTTGATGTAGGGATTTCAGGCGTGCGCGCCGGCATTATGCCCGATGAAGCGTGGAAGCAGGCCAAATTAGGTGCGGCTTGGCGGGGCGGGGATACGCTAAATGCCTCTATCGGACAAGGTTTTGTGCTGGCAACGCCTTTGCAGCTGGCCGTTATGGCAGGCCGTATTGCCAATGGGCGACAAGCCATCACGCCGCAGCTTGTTATTGGCGAAGATTTGAAAGAGGCCCCCCCGCTTGAGATTAACCCAGACCACCTTGCCTTTGTCACAGAGGCGATGTGGTCAGTTTGTCATGAGCCGGGCGGCACGGCCTTTACGCCTGAGGGGCTGGGCATTGAAGGCGTAGAAATGGCCGGGAAAACTGGCACGGGACAGGTGCGCGGTATCTCATCAACTGAACGCGCAAATCGCATACGTAAAAATGAAGAGCTCCCATGGAAGCTACGCGATCACTCTATATTTGTCGGCTATGCGCCTTATGATAAGCCGCGCTTTGCAGTGGGCTGCCTTGTTGAGCATGGCGGCTCGGGGGCCAAACGCGCCGCTGAGATTACGCGCGCTGTTCTCGCTCTGGCGCTCGAACGCGATGGCATGAGTAGGCCGCCAGCTGAAGTTACCAGTGAGGCAGGAATATGATTGCCCTGCGCCGCAGGGGCGCGCTCTCTAAGCTCTATGACATCAACTGGCTCCTTGTCTCGCTTGTCATGCTGGTTGGCTTTATTGGCGTAGCGATGATTTATGCGGCCACAGATGGTGTCTGGTCGCGCGGCGCGCAGCAGCATTTTATCCGCTTGTCTGTTGCCGGCATAATGATGATTGTCATTGCGCTGATTGATCTAAAGGTTTGGTATAAACTCGCTTATTTTGCCTATTTTGGGGCTCTGCTACTCTTATTAGGTGTTGAGTTTTTTGGGGTCAGTGTAAATGGCTCTCAGCGCTGGCTGGATGCAGGCGTTATGCGCCTCCAGCCCTCTGAAGTTATGAAGCTTGCTGTTGTTATGGCCTTGGCGCGTTATTACCATGACATAGCCGTTTGGCGGATTTCTCGGCCCTCTGGCTTGTTAGGCGCGCTCCTCATTATCATTGCGCCGATGGTTTTGATTATTCGCCAGCCTGACCTTGGGACAACATTGCTCGTTGCAGCGACAGGTTTTGGCCTTGTCTTTCTTTCAGGTGTAAATTGGCGCGTGATTTCGGGCGCCTTTGTCGCTAGCCTCATCTCTGTGCCGTTGTTTTTTCGCTTTGGGCTGCAAGAGTATCAGCGCTCACGTATTCTGACATTTCTCGATCCGTCTCGTGATCCCACTGGGGCGAGCTATCATATTACCCAGTCTAAAATTGCTTTGGGCAGTGGGGGCGTGTCGGGCAAGGGCTTTATGAACGGGACGCAAAGGCAATTGGAATATGTCCCCGAAAACCGCACGGACTTTATTTTTACGGTGATTGGGGAAGAGTTCGGACTTATCGGAAGCTTAATAACAATGGGGATTTATCTCTTAGTGATTGGCCTATGTATTTGGCTCTCTGTGCAATGTAAGCATATTTTCTCGCGGCTGTTGATTATGGGTCTGACTATCACTTTCACCCTCTATATTTTTATCAATCTTGGTATGGTTATGGGACTCGTTCCTGTTGTGGGCGTGCCGCTGCCTTTAATTTCTTATGGTGGGACTGTAATTATGACCGTGATGACTGGATTTGGCCTGATTTTGTCAGCTCACTTACATCGTAAGAACGATCTGCCAAAGAGCTATCTTTAATATGCTTTTGTGTCAGCTGCAGGAGGGCGTCATCTAGATTTTTTAAAAGTGATGGCATAAGCGCCGCCAAAATATTCGTCGAGGCCGTTTCTAAAGTATTGGAGGCGGCTATTTCCAATTGCTTGGCAATGGCGGCTAGATCGTGAAAACCTGCTTGGCTAGCGCCGGTGGCTAATCGCTCTCCTCCATTTATGATATTTAGGAGTGAGTTGTCATCATTTTTCAGCGCGCCGACAAGATTAACTTCAATGACCCGAACGGCATTTTTAAACTCTTGCCAAGTTTGCACAACAACAGGCTCGCCCTGCTTCGTGTTATCTAGGCGTGTATGAATATTGTGGTTCTCGTCTGGCATGAATGTATCACAGGCGCTCCCATCCGCCTTTATATCACCTAGCTTTAAAGGCTTTACCAAGACATGATCAAAACCAATATGTCCGTAATATTTTCTGTCAAAGGGGGAACAATAGGCCGTGAGGGCATAGACAGGTGTGTCTATGTTTTGAGTTTTGAGACGGCGAAGGCGGCCGAGTGTTTTTATCCCATCCATAACTGGCATCATGATGTCCATGAGTATGATGTCGAACTTAATGCTTTTGCATTGATCTAGAGCGTCACGGCCATTTTCGGCACATAATACAACATGACCTTCGCGCTCGAGTAGAAGCCGCGCGACGAGGCGGTTTGCTTCATTATCATCGACCAGCAAAATACGCATAGGATATCCTTTTTTTAACATCCCACTGCAAGGTATAAGCTGTACAACTTAAAATTTTATTACGAATTCAAGCACCTATAACGACTCTTGACCCTAGAGCTGCTTGCCCTATTGCTTGTGGGTTAGAGGGAGAGCTTAAAATGCAGAGCCGAAATACAGCACAATGGTCATCACGATTTGCGTTTATCATGGCGGCGGTCGGATCCTCGGTCGGTTTGGGGAATTTATGGCGCTTTTCATCAGAGGCGGGCTCTAATGGCGGCGGGGCTTTTATTCTCATATATGTTTTAGCGGTGCTTTTGGTCTGTGTGCCTGTTTTAATGAGTGAATATATCGTTGGACGCAGCGCAGATGTCGCAAATGCAGTTGACTCTCTTAAAGATGTTGCAAAGAGGTCGTCTCGTAGTTCTTTTTGGTCGCTTGGCGGGTGGATAGGCGGAATAGCTGGCTTTTTGATTGTCACATTTTATTGCATGATTGCTGGATGGGTTCTGCGCTATATTTTCTTCTTTTTGAGCAATGATTTTGATGGTCTTTCGCCTGATCAAGTCACGTCTAAATTTATTGAACTAATCAGTAACCCGATGGCTGTGCTGCCTTGGTTTTTAATCTTTGCTTTTTTCACGACATTTCTTGTTAGCCGCGGCGTTAATCGCGGCATTGAACTGGCAGCCAAGATTTTGATGCCCGCCTTTTTTATGTTGCTCACAGGCCTTGCTCTTTTCGCGGTCATCATGAATATCGGGAATGGCGGCACGGTTAAAGCGCTTAAGTTCCTTTATATCCCTGACCTTGCAGAGATGTTGACTAAAAATAAAGACTTATCCTCTGTCGCCAATTTTGGCACAGTAGCTAACGCGGCCCTTGGCCAAGCCTTCTTCTCTGTCGGGGTGGGTAGCGCGATTATGATTACATATGGCTCGTATATCCCAAAATCTATTTCCTTGCCCAAATCAGCCCTGATTGTTGCGCTCATGGATACAATGGTCGCGCTGATTGCCGGTCTTGCTATATTCCCCATTGTTTTTGGATCTGGCCTGTCTGAGAGCGCAGGGCCTTCATTACTCTTTATTACGCTGCCGAATGCTTTTGAAGCCATGGGCGGTTTGGGTGTCGTGATTGGCGCAGCCTTTTTCTTTCTGGCCTTCTTTGCGGCCATTACCTCATCTGTATCGCTGCTTGAGCCTTCAGCGGCTTATGTAAGCGAACGCTTTAAGTTCTCAAAAAAGCAAGCGGCGTGGATTGTCGGTACGCTGATGAGCGCGGTTGGTTTGATCTCAGTCTTTGGCGTAGGACCAGGCGGAGCCACACCGGCGCTTGACGCGATTGACGGCTTTACTGGCAAAGTTATGTTACCAACGGCTGGCTTCTTGATTGTTATTTTTGTGGGCTGGCGCATGGATGCACGTCTTGTCTATGAGGAAATCAAGGGCTAGGGTGAGCGGCTAGGACGGATTGTCATTTTCTTGACCCGCTGGGTGGCTCCGATCTTTGTTGGGGCCGTTATGGTGAGCTCAATTACGACTTATATCTCTGGATTTTTTGCCGCGAGTTAGAAGATCAACATTACAAATCATTAAATGCAGTATTGCGTCTTGCATGCCTAAGAACAGTGAATTAAGGGGGTCTTAACACACCGTTCAGCAAATATTCAATATATTCTGATTAAGGGTAGTTAAGGTGATATTCTTTCATCTAACGACTAAATTTGGGGCCTTTGTTAAGGAATTAAAATGAGCTTTAAGCTTACAGCAATGTTTGTTGCTTGTCTGTCTTTGACAGCTTGCGCCACGGTCGATTTAAGCGAAGTGGCTGCGAGCAATAAAGCGAAGAGTGCCAAGATCGATAACCTGAATGTAGTGCAGCGCGCTGCCGCTAAGCTATATGCCGCCTTTACCAATCGCGGATTCGTAGCAAAAACATCGCGTCAGCGCGTCCACTCAGCCGCCAATGTACTTTTGAAAGGCCTTGAGGCTGAGACGTTAGGCGAGAATGCTAGTGCTGGCTATATGGACACTCTTACCGATAATGCCGCTATTTTATCTGATATCAGATTAGCAGCGTCTCATATCGAGCAAACAACCAAAGCGGCAGAAGTCTATCTGGCGATTGCGCCTGCTGATCGGTCGCTACGCAAAGAACTTACAAGCCTTGAGCGCGCTCTACTCGCCTCCAGAGAAGCCGAGCAGCTTTTTGAAGCGGGTCTTGAGAAAATCGGCGGCAATCTTAATTCATTGGAATTTGTAAGTTTTAAACGCTCGGTCAATGAACTGCGCCATGTAACCGATGAATTTGGCCACCGCGTACGTGATGAACGCCGCGCAAAGACGGCCGAAGCATCCTAGCCCCATAAATTTATCTTTGGGGGGTGAATGATAGCCCCCTCATAAAGCAAGCCATTTTCAATGTCTTTTTTAAGCAGTAATGGGCCATCAAGGTCTATATAATCTGCAAATTGTTCTAAGACCATCATCGGGGCCATGGCGAGGGATGTCCCGACCATGCAGCCCGCCATAATCTTAAAGCCTTGGGCCTTGGCCGCTTGCATAAGAGCCAGCGCGGCCGTGAGCCCGCCGCATTTATCAAGCTTAACATTCACCGCGCGGTAGCCTGCCGCCCATAGCGGGGCTAGGTCAGCTATGCCGTGCAAGGACTCATCGGCGCAATAAATAGGCAGCTTTGAAGGGTTATTATCAATCTTATCAAAGTCTTTTGCGGGCAGGGGCTGTTCTATCATGGCCACATTCTTACCCGATAGTGCCGCGCGAAAGGCTTCTAGCTCACTTGGCGCTAGGGCCTCATTCGCGTCGATGATGAGCTGCGCATCCGGGCGCGCCTTTAGGACGGCGCGCGAGGCTTCAAGGCCGTTCTGCGCGCCAATTTTTATCTTTAGCAGCGGGTAGTCTTTGGCCTTTAAGGCGGCTTGGCCCATTTTTTCGGGACTGTCCAGCGAGAGCGTGTAGGCGGTTTGGCGCGCGCGGGGCGGCGCTATGCCCAGCAGCTCAGAGACGCTTTGCCCGCTAATTTTCGCGCGTAGGTCCCACAGGGCGCAGTCCACGGCATTACGCGCTGCGCCCGCGGGCAGCCGAGCTTGGAGTAACTCTGGCGTTAGGCCCGTTTCAATAGCCGCTCTAATACTCTCAATGTGCGCCGTGACGGAGGCTGCGCTTTCCTTATAGCGCCCATAGGGCCGACATTCCCCGCGGCCAATATGCTGGCCATCTGAAATCTGAACGCGCACAACTTCAATTTCGCTCAGGCTAGAGCGCGATATCGTAAATTGACCCGCAATCGGCCATTGCTGCGTTGTTATTTTTAAGCGTTGCAAGGCTAATCCTGTCTTGACCTTAGGCTAAAGGTTTTCCACGTTGCGCAGATGGCCTTAGACCTTCATATAGATTCAGCGCATTATAAGCTGACACAGAGCGGGCGGACAATCCATATTGTTGGGCAAGGTGATTGGACGTTAAACGAAGTTGGCGACATCGACCCTGTTTTAACGGGGCAGCTGAACTCTCTTGATTATGATAATGTCGAATTTGACCTCTCTGGCGTCACGGCGCTCGATACGGCGGGGGCTTTTATGTTTGCCCGCGCGATACATCGGGGTCACGGCGATTGCCATCTATGGGAAGTTATACGCGGCGATAAAGGACAGCGCACTTTGATGCAGGCCGCCGCTGAAGCCGTTGGCGGCGTCCCGCCCAATGAAGACCGCCCTTGGTATAATGCTTTTTCCCGTGTGGGGCTTGCGACAGAGCGTTTCTGGAATGAGCTGGTAGAAACCATGGCCTTTCTAGGCAAGTTTTTCGCTGTACTTGTGAAATTGGCTCTAGGCCCAACACGTATCCGCTGGAAATCTGTCGTGGCTTTAACGGAAGAAATTGGGCTCAATGCCGCACCTATTGTGATGACTCTGTGCTTTTTTATTGGCGCGGTGATTGCCTATATGGGCGCGAATTTGCTGTCCTCTTTTGGGGCCTCTATCTTTATGGTCGATCTTGTCGGGATTGCTGTGCTGCGCGAGCTCGCGCCAATTATTACGGCGATCTTGATTGCAGGGCGCTCGGATTCCGCCTTTACCGCGCAAATCGGCGCGATGAAGATGCGCCAAGAAATTGACGCTATGACCGTCATCGGGCTTGATACTTATGAAGTCTTGGTTATTCCGCGTGCGTTGGCCTGTCTGATTTCGCTGCCTATTCTGACATTTCTGGGCATGATGAGCGGGCTTTTTGCAGGGATGCTGATTGCTTGGGTGGGAGGCATGGATATTTCGCCGGTCTTATTTATATCACGTCTTAACGAGGTTGTCGGGGCTAAGCACTTCCTTGTCGGCATGGTCAAAACGCCGTTTTTTGCCATTATTATTGCGGTCATTGGCTGCCGTCAGGGCCTCGCGGTCACGGGAAGTGTTGATAGCCTTGGCTCGCGCACGACAACGAGCGTCGTGCAGGCTATTTTTGCGGTTATCACGGTGAATGCGATGTTCGCTATTCTCTTCTACTCGATGGGGATATAATATGGATGCTATCTTTGATAAGTCTGCCCCGCCCATGGAAGCCCGCGGAATCCTGACCCAGTTCGGACCCAATGTTATCCATGAAAATCTGAATTTCAGAATTGATAGGGGCGAGATTGTTGGCTTGGTTGGCGGCTCCGGAACAGGGAAGTCCGTCCTGATGAATACGCTGCTGGGCCTGAAAGAGCCTGAAGGCGGCGTTGTGCGTTATTTTGGGCGTGACCGTATTGAGTTAACCCCCAAAGAGCGGGCCATCATAAATAACCAAATCGGTGTTTTGTTTCAGGGCGGAGCGCTATTCTCCTCCCTAACCGTGCGCGAGAACATCATGGTGCCGCTGCAAGAGCATACTGACCTGCCCGTTAAGCTGATGCGCGAGCTGGCGGATATGAAAATTCATATGGTCGGCCTACCGCCTGAATCTGCCACGCTTTATCCTTCGGACCTTTCAGGCGGCATGAAGAAGCGGGCAGGGTTGGCGCGCTCGCTGGCGATGGACCCAGATATTCTCTTTCTTGATGAGCCGACGGCGGGGCTAGACCCGATTGGCGCCCATGCCTTTGACCAGCTGATTTTAGGCCTGCGAGAAGCGATGGACCTGACCGTTGTCATGGTGACCCATGATTTAGACACGCTTTACGCCATTTGTGACCGCGTCGCCGTTCTCGTTGACAAACACATTGCGATTGCAGAAACACTCTCTAAGGTACAAAAATATGATCATCCTTGGGTGAAAGAATATTTTGGCGGGCCGCGCTCTCGGGCAGCCATGTCGGCGGGGCAATAGCAATGTCAAAACAGAAGATTGGGCTCAGACATGGAAAATAAAGCACATTACGCTTTAGTCGGCACCTTTGTGCTGATAACCCTTGTGGCGATTATTGGGTTTATCGCATGGCTGGCCAATGCGCAATTTGACCAAAAATTTGACCGCTATGAAGTCGGTTTTGCAGGCGGTGTACAGGGCCTCTCTCAAGGCAGTGAAGTACGCTTTAACGGCCTAAAGGTCGGTGAGGTCACACGCCTCGTCATTGACCCTGATGATAATAACTCCGTGCTTGTCGATATCGATGTTGTGGCCGGTACACCTGTGGATACGAAAAGTTTCGGACGGTTAGAGCCGCTGGGCTTAACGGGGCTAAATTACATTCAGCTTATTCCGGGCGGGCCTGAATTTCCGCTCTTTGATGATTTGCCAGGGCGCGGGCCGTACCGCTTGACCGGTGAGATGAGCCGTATAGACGTCTTACTGGGCGACTCTGGCTCTGTGATTGAAGGCGCTCAGGCCGCCCTTGCTCGCGTAAATGCAGTTATGACTCCAGAGGCTATTGATGATTTCCATGGCATTTTAGAAAATATCAATCAGATTACATATAATTTGCGGGATGCTGATTTGGATGGCGAGCTGCTTAACAGCACATTGGCCGCTATTGAGCAGGCCGCGCAAGATGTTTCTATCGCTGCGCTATCTGTGGACGTGACCGCTAAAGAGTTTGATAGCCTTGCCAAAGAAGATGTTACCTCAGCAATTGCGCGGGCGAAAGTCTCGATGGAGCAGCTTGATACGACATTGGCAACCTTTACGGGGACAGCGGCGGCCTTTGAAGGCACGGCAGGCGGAACGGATGCTCTGATTACCGATATGCGCGATGCCATTAACCGCGTCTCCAATTCTGGCCTTACCGATATAGAAGAAACGCTGGACGGTATTCGCCGTGTTGTCATCACATTGGGGCGTATAACAGATAGTCTCGAAGGCAATCCCGCGCAATTTATCGCGGGTCAAGAAACTGAAACTTTGGAGTTACCGCAATGACACCTTTCAAGTCATTTTTAAAGCCACTAGGCTACGCTCTTGCCGCTCTATCGCTCAGTGCTTGTGTATCAGTTCTGCCTGACCCTGCGCCGGCTGATACTATCTATAGGCTCAGCCCGTCTGCGGCGGGGGTGCCGCAAAGTCCGAGCGCAAAAGTTGTCCGCATAGACCGCCCTAGCGTCTCGGCTATTTTTGAAACGCGCTCTATTTTAGTCTCTCCTGATGGACGCCGCCTCTTGGCGGCAGAAGGCGCCAAATGGACAGAAATTATCCCCGTCATGGTGCAAGGAAGCTTTGTAGATTTAATGGGCCAGCGCGCGGGGCTTGTAGGCGTTATCCCGTCATCAGGTGCGCGCACGGACACCCGCGTCCATATTACCATTAAGCGATTTGAAGCTGAATTTGATCAGGGCGAGGACAATCCTCCGCTCGCCACAGTGCATTACTCTATGACGCTTTCGCAAGCCTCTAATCGCAATCTGATTGATAGCTATGATGTTTATAAAACGGTGAGAGCGGATGAAGCGCGCATATCTTCTATCGTTGCGGCGATGGATGCGGCTAATAAAGGCGCGCTGGGTGAGCTGGCTGATTGGCTCGAGCGCTCGCCTATTTCAGGCTAGGCACTCTTTTACTCCGCCAGATCTTATAGCCGACATAGGAGAGGGCGAGGATAACCCCGCCTATAGGCATCAGCCATTCAAAGCGTTCGCCAATAACCTCGCCTAAAAGGTGACAAGAGGCGAAGATAATGACAGTATATATCGTCGCGGTTATGGCTATGAGAATGCAATATTTCCAATAAGGCACCCGAAAAAAGCCGCAAGCGACATAGGCAGGTATGCGCGTGAGCGGGACAAAGCGCGCCGCAAAGAGGGTGGCCACAATATTGGCCTTAATCTTGTCTTGGAAATCGGCGACTTGCTTTTTCTCTGTAAAGGCCCGCGCGCGCTCATTTTTAAGCGCGGCCCAGCCAATCCAATATTTCCAAGCGTCGGAGAGGAAAAGTCCCGCCAGAATCACGAAAAACATGGTGGGGTGATAGTCGGGGTTGTTCGCCGAAAGGCTGGCGGCGAGCAAAACCGCCGCATCTTCTTGGACAAAGGGACCAAGAAACACCGCTATATAAACTTTCAAGGGCGAATCTGGGAAGAAATCCAAAATATCGTTGAGGAAGTCCATTGTAAGTGACGTCTATATTCCGTTTAGAGGCGTGATTCCGCTACAAACTCGCTCTTTGGGGGCGCGAAGGCAAGCAAACACTGAATTTTTGCTGATTTAGATAGTTAACAGGCGTTGCCTTACAATAATGAGCATGACATAAGGCGCGAAATTTCACTGACAGTTGAGAGAGGATGAGGTGCGTCTCATACCCTTGCTGTTTTAGACGATGGACGACGTCATGCAGATAAAAGAACTTAAAGCCGAGGGCTTAAGCCATACATATTCCGTTACGGTCTCTAAAGAAGATCTCGCGAGCAAGCTGGAAGCTAAAATCAAAGAGATGCAGCCGCAAGTCTCTCTGAAAGGGTTTCGCCCGGGCAAGGTGCCTGTGAGCCACATTCGCAAGATGTTTGGCCAGAGCATCATGAAAGATGTTGTCGAAGAGACTGTTAATGAGACAACGCAAAAGGCGATTAACGACAATAAAATCCGCCCCGCGGGTCAGCCCAAAGTTGATCTACGCGCCAATGGCGAAGACGTCACAACAGGCAAGGCTGATCTTGAGTATCAACTCACCGTTGAAACCATTCCTGAATTTGAGCCGGTTGACCCTGAAAAGCTTAAATTCACGCGCTTAGTGCACGAAGCCGATGATAAAGAGATCGACGCTGAACTTGCTAAGCTTGGCGAAGGTCAAAAGTCTTATAAGAAAAAAGCCAAGACGGCTAAAGCGAAAAAGGGCGATGCGGTCCTTATCGATTTTGTGGGCACAGTCGACGGCGTAGCCTTTGACGGCGGCGCGATGGAAGGCCATCAGCTTGTTCTTGGCTCGGGTTCCTTTATCCCAGGCTTTGAAGATCAGCTTATTGGTTCTAAGGCTGGCGATGAGAAAGACGTGACTGTCACCTTCCCAGATCCTTATCAGTCTGCTGATTTGGCGGGCAAGGAAGCGGTCTTCGCGACGAAAGTCATCGAAGTCCAAGGCGAGCAAGATGCGGTGATTGATGATGAGTTCGCTCAAAAATTCGGTCTTGCTGACCTCGCAGCACTTAAAGCTGCTGTTGAAGAGCAATATAAAGGGCAGCTCGATATGCAAGCCCGTATGAAGCTTAAGCGCGCCATCTTGGACGAGCTAGACAAGAAGCATAAATTTGATCTGCCGCCTAATATGGTGGAAGCTGAGTTCTCTAATATCTGGGCGCAAGTTCAGGCCGAGAAAGAAGCCGGCAATCTTGACGAAGAAGATGCTAAGAAAACAGATAAGGCGCTTGAGAAAGATTACCGCAAAATCGCAGAGCGCCGCGTGCGTCTTGGATTGGTACTTGCCGAGATGGGTCAAAAGCAGGAAATCCAGATCACAAATGAGGAAGTCCAGCAAGCCATGATCGCTGAAGCGCGTCAATATCCGGGCCAAGAGCAGCAAGTGATTGAGTTCTACCAAAAGAACCCACAAGCCCTCGCTCAGCTACGCGCGCCTATCTATGAGGAAAAAGTCGTCGACCTGATTATCGAAAAAGCGAAAATCACTGACAAGAAAGTCGATAAAGACACGCTTTTTGAAGAAGATGGCATGATCTAGTTTCGCCCTCGAAACATAAAAATACGGACCCTGTGCCACGGCACGGGGTTTTTTTATGCTTAACCCTAAACTGGCCTCTTGATTGCAAAGCGCTTAGCATCAATATAATCGTAATACTCTTGCACGATGCTGGGCAGATAAGATTTCCGGCGATTGCCGCTAATAAGGACTAAGACATGATACACGACCCCCAAGACACGCTGACGAATTATTTGATTCCGACCGTTGTTGAGCAGTCAAGCCGTGGTGAGCGCGCTTTTGACATTTACTCGCGTCTTTTGCGCGACCGTATTATCTTCCTCTCAGGCGTGGTTGAGGACGCGATGGCGGCCTCTATCACGGCGCAGCTCTTATTCCTTGAGAGCGAGAACCCGAAAAAAGAAATCGCCATGTATATTAACTCACCAGGGGGCGTCGTGACGGCGGGCATGGCGATTTATGACACAATGCAATATATCAAATGCCCCGTTTCGACAGTCTGTATGGGCCAAGCTTGCTCTATGGGCTCTCTTCTGCTTGCGGCAGGGCAGGCGGGCATGCGTACGGCGCTGCCTAATGCCCGCGTCATGGTGCATCAGCCCTCTGGCGGTTTCCGCGGTCAGGCCTCTGACATTCAGCGCCACGCTAATGATATCCTTGCCATGAAGAAGCGTCTGAATGAAATTTACGTGCATCACACAGGCAAAAAATACGCCACCATCGAAAAAACGCTCGATCGTGACCACTTTATGACGGCCCAAGAAGCCAAAGATTTTGGTATCGTTGATAATGTTTACGAAAAGCGCGGCGAAGAAAAATAAGAGGCCTTAATGCCTTAAATTCGCAT
>CALKIX010000047.1 GCA_937995665.1 uncultured Hellea sp.
CGGTTGTCAGAGATAGAGCCAACCCTTGCAGAGAGGGCGCTAAAGACGGTTTTGCGGTCGCGGTGCAATAAAGGCAGGAAATGTTTCGCGGTTATGGCGGGGCCGAATGTATTGGCTGTAAAGCTGGTTTGGAACGCCTCAAGGCTCATGGCTCTCATATTTTTCTCAGGGCTAATGCCTTGGCCTTGCAGCAGGCCCGTGGCGAGAATGATGAGGTCAAATTTACCTGTCTCTTTCAGTGCCGCTGCCGCGGTGCTAACGCTGGTTTCATCGGTGAAATCAAAGGCAAGGCTCTCGGCTTTGGGCGAGGGAAAGGAGACGCCTTGGCGCGATAGGGCGTAGAGCTGGGCCACTTGCGGGCTATCAAGCAAGCGCTCGGTCAGCGCCGCTCCAATACCGCCGCTCGCGCCGATAATAATCACGCGCAAATCATCGCCCATGGAGGGAAGTAAATGCTTCATGATTTCGCCTTCTTGCAGCGCACTGAACAGTAACGCACCTCATCCCATACCCGCTCCCACTTTTTACGCCAAACAAAAGGCCGCCCACAAGAGGCGCAGAGTTTAGAGGGCAGGTTTGGTTTTTTGTGGGCCATGTGGGTCTTTAGCATAGTTTCTAATGTGTCACGAGGGGGGTATTGGGAGTGAGTTTTGAGGAGCTAGGTTTCTATCGAATTCCGACAATTGGCTCATTATGCAATACCTTGACCTTTGCGATTCTTATCTAGTTCTGTAAAATCTATTACACTAACATGTGGCCATTGATCTTCTGAATGACCAAATCGCATCAAAATCTTGAGATGAGATTCTATAATGCTCTTATAAGATAAATGATTAGCCTTCACATACTGTCCCGCATGATTGTAGGCCCAGACATCTAAATCTTTATTGTATGTGCGCGTTATATCTTTCTCATCAAGATGACTGAAACCATATACCTTATGAGTATGTGTACGACCATCGTCGTTTGCCTCGGGCAGCTCTACAGATGAAAATAACGTAGAAAGCATGAATTTTTTTCGCCAACTGATAGCAAAAAATAACGATGCTCACGATGTTGAGAAAATCGCAAAAGAGATACACCTGCCTCTTCGTCTAACGTTTGCATTTATTCTTGATTATAGCTTATTGGCATAGCCTCGTGCCCCTTTCTTCATAACGGTAATTATATTCTCAACAGGGCAGAAACCAATACGCATCGCAAACTTACTTCTGAAACTAAAGGCTGAGGTTGTCAAATTAGGTGCTCTAACCTCTATCCATCAAGAACCTCAAAATGGACAAACCGAACTAAACTCATGCCATTCCCCGCCGTTGGGATGGCGCAGGCTTAGGGATGTGGCGTGAAGGTTTAGCCGCTCTGCCGCTTTAAAGGCTTCGTCAGGGGCGTAGAGCCTATCGCCGATGATCGGGTGGCCGAGCTCTAGCATATGCACGCGTAGCTGATGCGAGCGGCCTGTTTCGGGGTAAAGGGCGATGCGGGTGATACCGACTTCCTCGCGCGCCAGAACTTTCCAGCCCGTGCGCGCCGCTTTGCCGTTCTCATGGCACACCTTCTGCTTAGGGCGGTTGGGCCAATCGGTGATGAGGGGCAGGTCTATTTGGCCTTCGTCTTTATCAGGATGCCCCCAAATACGGGCCTCATAGATTTTCTTCGGGATACGCTTTTCAAATTGCAGGCCGATATGGCGCTGGGCGGGTGCGTTGCGCGCAAAGACCATCAGGCCAGAGGTCGCCATATCAAGGCGGTGAATGGTGAGCGCTTCGGGGTAATCAGCGCGGATGCGCGCCTCTAGGCAATCTGGCTCGTTCTTGCCCGGCACACTGAGTAGCCCGCTGGGTTTTTCGACAATGATAATATCATCATCGACATGGTGGTAATGCAGCGGAGCGCTAGGCGGGGCATATGTAAAGCCGCGCAGGCTCATGGCGTTTCTAGTCTTCTAGGGGCAGGGCGATAACTTCGCGCCCTTCAAGGCGAAGGCCAATTTTCCCTGCGAGCATTTTTAGCGCATCTTCTCCAAAAATCTCGCGCCGCCATCCAGACAGCGCGGCAATTTCGGCCTTCTCGCCAAAGGCCGCGAGCTGTTCAATATCAGCATTATTGGCCACCATGCGCGGGGCAATGTCGACATATTCGGTCCGCAGGCGCAAAAGCGTCTTAAGCATTTCAGTCGTCGGGCCAAGGTTAGGCGGCATATGTTTGACCTTGGGCAGGACGGGCGCGTAATCATCTGCATTGTCTATGGCTGCGTTAAGCGCCTCGACTAAGGCCTTGGCTTTACTTGACTTTTCAAAGCCGCGCGGGATAGAGCGCAGGCGGGCCAGAGCGCCTAGATCTTTGGGCTTTTGCTGTGCGAGGTCATACATGGCGTCGTCTTTTAGGACACGGCGGCGCGGGATATCCTTGGCAATCGCCTCGCGCTCACGCCAAGCGGCGGCGGCTTTAAGGGCGGCGAGATAATGCTTTTTGGGATTGCGGATTTTAAGGCGCTCCCATGCGCTCTCTGGCTCGAAAGTATAGAGCTTTTCAGCGAGCTGCGGGGTGATTTCTTCTTCAATCCAGCCAAGGCGGCCTTTTTCTTCAAGCTCCGCCCGAAGCGCAGGGTAGAGATCGCGCAGATGTGTGACATCGGCCAGCGCATAAGAGAGCTGCTTTTCCGTCAGCGGGCGGCGTGACCAATCTGTAAAGCGCGCGCCTTTATCGACATTAATATCGAGACGTCCCTTAACCAGTGCGCCGTAACCTATGGAATCGCCGAAGCCGAGCGCCATAGCCCCGATTTGCGTATCGAAAATATTGACGGGAACTGCGCCGCACATCTTATAGAAAATTTCCATATCCTGACGCATGGCGTGGAGGACTTTGGTGATTTTGGCATCGAGTAAAAGCGCGTTGAAAGGGGCAAGGTCAAGGCCCTTGGCTTGCGGGTCGATGATGGCTTCATCTTCATCCGTTGCGACCTGTATCAGGCAGAGGATGGAGTAAAAGGTGCTCTCGCGCATGAACTCCGTGTCGACACAGATGAAAGGGCGCTTAGCGGCGGCGGCGCAGAATTCCTCCAGCGCAGCCTGAGTCGTAATAACATTCATGCGCGCGGCCATAGCAGGCTGTTAGGCCCCGCGCAAATGATAGATGGGCCGCGGCGGATTTAACTTATGCCGTGGTCGCTGAAAACTTCCATAAGAAGGTCTTGCGTGGCCACCCAAGCGCGGCGCTCACTATCTTCATTATGCTTAAGCGTACCATCTCCGCTATCTGCGCCTTCGACCATAAAGGCGTGTGTTGTTTTGCCGTAAGCATGAATCTGCCAGTCACAGCCTGCTTCTGTCAGCTCTTTGCCAAGGGCGACGACAGTATCAGGCTCTGCCATAGGGTCGTCCCAGCCATGGGCGACAAGGACTTTGGCTTTGATCTTTTTCTTGGGCAGGCCAGATGGCGTCAGAAGGCCGTGAAAGCTAATCGCGGCTTTAAGGTCGATGCCCGCGCGCGCAATATCAAGCGTGCATAAGCCGCCAAAGCAAAAGCCAAGAGCGGCGATTGCGTTCTCGTCAACTTCGGGCAGGGCTTGGGCCGCTTTGAGGCCAGCTTTTAAGCGTTTGAGCAGGACTTTGCGGTCGCTGACAAGGCCTGTCATAAGAGCCTCTTTTTCCTCATTAGTTTCAGGAAGAGCGCCATCGCCATAATTATCAAGGCAAACGCCGACATAGCCCATAGCGGCAAGCTGTACGGCTTTTTGCTGGGCGAAGTCATCAAGCCCGCTCCAAGCATGATTGACAATGACGCAAGGTTTTGGGTCTGCATAGGTCTCGTCCCACGCCATATAGCCGACGCATTTTTGTTTTCCGTCTGTATATTCGAAAGGTTTAGTGGTGATTTGCATGGAATGTCCTTAATTATAATTTGGGCTATATGTAAGTAGCTTCGCGGCGAGGTCAAGATGCTCAAATCCT
>CALKIX010000048.1 GCA_937995665.1 uncultured Hellea sp.
GACCCTGTTGACCCTGTTGATCCTGTTGATCCCGTTGATCCTGTTGATCCTGTTGATCCCGTTGACCCTGTTGACCCAGATGATGTATTTGAAATTTCAGCGAGCCTATTAGGTGATGCCAATGAAACGGCATTTACGACAGCTGCAATCACCGCCTTTAACAATGGCGGTCTTGATGGCAACTCAGGCTTGGCATTGTTAAATGGCTTCGATGATGATGACAACGCAGAGGACATCGTCGCAGCCATCGAAGCCGTGCTTCCTGACGAAGGCAATGCGGCTGGGTTTGAGGTTGCTGAAATCGTTCAAGATGTAAACAACATCATTGGCGGACGCCTGAATAGCCTTGCAGGTAAAACTGCATATATTGGCGGCGGCACTCAGCAATTTGCGCAGTCAAACACGACGCTGACGGATGCCAGCAACACTTACGGTACAGCGACGACTGGGGCTTGGGTCCAAGGCGGCTATCGCTATGCTCGCCAAAGCGGCGATAGCAGCAATGGCAGTAGCTTTAACGGCTACACGGCTGATGTTGTCAACTTTGCCTTAGGCTATGACTATGCCATTAAACCAAATGCGATTGTGGGGCTTTCAGGTAGCTATTCAACCGCCAGCACTGATGAGCGCGGCGGCAATGGCGAAGCTGACATCGATCTCTTCCAGATCATTGCCTATGGTGCCAAGAACAAAGGCCCTATCAATCTCTCTTTCCAAGCTAGTTATTCCTTTGGAGATGTCGAAGCCGAGCGTACGGCGGTTACAGATACAATCAATGAGACTATCACTGGTGAGTATGATGTTGACGGCTTTAACATTGAAGGCGAAGCCAGCTATCAGTTTGACCTCGACGACAATGGCTATATTGCGCCGCTTGTCGGCCTGCGTTACGGAAGCTTCTCATCTGATGAGTTTACGGAAGATGGCGGCTTTGACGCTATCATCGGCGGCAATACAACGGACCTCTTTGAGGGACGTTTAGGGGCCATTACGGGTAACAGCTATGAGCTAGCGAGTTCTGTTGTCGATCTCTACGCCCATGCGGCCTATGTCTATAACTTTGGCGGCGGCGTTGATGATCTAGACATCATTGTAGGCGGAGAATCAGCAAGTCTTGAGCGATTTGAGTTTGATGACCAACGCGTTGAACTAGGCTTGGGCGCCAACTGGATTAGCGAAGAAGGGTTCACGCTAGGCGCTCAACTCGATGGTGAAGCGGGTAGCAGCTATACATCTATTGGCGGCCGTCTGCGCGCGAAGTTCAACTTCTAAGCCAGCGTCAAAACCTTGAGCTTTAGGCCAGCCTTCGGGCTGGCCTTTTTATTTGCCGTATGATTTTATCTATAGATAGTTTAGCCCCGAAAGAGCGGGCGCATTATAGTTTAAACCGCTAAGTTAAGTGACAGCTCAAAAATAGTGCCCTTCTCATCACTGCTTTTAAGCAGGAGGTCTCCGCCCTGCGCGCGGGCGAGCTCTTTAGAAATCGTCAGACCAAGCCCCGTACTTCCAGGACCTGACCCGCTTGAGAATGCGGTAAAAAGAGTATCTTGAATCTTTTTAGAAATACCTGTCCCCGTATCGATAACGGATATGAAAATCTGCTGATCCACAATATCGCTTTTCACCGTTAGGAGCCTCAAAGCATCATCATCTCGAATACCCGCCATAGCCTGAGCCGCATTACGGAAAAGGTTTTGGAAAATCCGATACGTAAAATCGGGATCTGCCTCAACCGTAATTTCGGTTGCAACCTTATTCGTAAAAGCAATTTTGCGCGGGCCCACACCAAAATTACCC
Source organism: uncultured Hellea sp. (assembly GCA_937995665.1). Taxonomy (GTDB): domain Bacteria; phylum Pseudomonadota; class Alphaproteobacteria; order Caulobacterales; family Maricaulaceae; genus Hellea. The sequence goes on from CALKIX010000048.1 coordinate 1,798, forward strand.
AAAGTATCACCCGCAACCTCGCCCAACAAAGAGGATAGGCGCAATGTTGTCAGCTCGGCCGTCTCGCCGCCGCTACTGGAAAAATTTAAAACATCACGGGTTAATTTCACGCCGCGGTCAATGGCGCGCGTAAGGCGTCCGCCCATTTTGGCAATGCGCTCATCTGTATCAGACGCCAGCCTGTCTGATACAAGCGAGGCGGATGTCAAAACATTGCGCAGGTCATGGTTCACCTTGGCCATAGCTAGCCCTAAAGCGGCCAAACGCTCGCGCTGTTTAAAGCTTGAGCGCACATCTTGTTTCATATCGTAAAATTCGCGCTGCAATTGCCCGATTTCATCCTTGCGAGGGCTTGGTGCTTTGTTGCCACGCTGTATGCCTGGATCAGCTCTGAAAGCAGACAAGTCCTTGGCGAGTTTTTCAATAGGCCTGATGATAAGCGCCGCCATAGACAGATAAATCAACAAGCCCGTAAACACCGCAATGACAAGAGACAAATAAGCAATCCGCCGAAAATAGTCCCACATCTCCATCTGCAATCTTTGTTGCGGGATGATAAGCTCAATGAAGTCCACACCCTCTACAGGTGAGGCTGAAATGACCCTGATATCCCCATCCATCTTGCCAAAAAAGGCCCCAAAGGCATCTCTAAAACGCGGCAGGCGGCGCTCATCGCGCAAATCCACGACGGACATAACGGCACCTTCTGGCGGGGTGCCAAGTAAAAACTCACTTCGCCCATCGCGCTTCGCGGCCAGCATGGTAACATCCGTATATTTCATAAATTGATTATTGAGGGCTTCGCTGGCCTCATAATTTGGAACATCAATCAGGGCTTGCGTTAACAACCCCGCTTGCTCGGCCCGCTCACGCAACCAGTCATGGCGAAAGGTCGTAGCTGAGGGAATAAATATCACAAGTTCTGCCGCCATAACAAAGCCAATTGTCAAAAGCAGCAACTTGCCGGAGAGGCGTTTAGAAACTAACCCTCTCATCATGATATCTCTCCCCTCACTTTAATCCCTTTGCTTAATGGAACTTACTGAGGAAGCCCGCAATCTTACGCGTTTTATCACTAAAGAGCGTGTCAGTATACCAGCTACCTGCCGCGCGTTTTACCGCTTCGCTGCGTGTGGGGTAAGGCGAGATGATTTGCGCCAGCCCTGCGATTTTAATTTTATTTGTCATCGCGACCGATATCATATGAAGCAGCTCACCCGCCCCGTCGCCAACGATAGACGCGCCTAAAATTTTTCCCTTGGTCGTCGCGACAATTTTAACGTGGCCTTTATCAGCGCGTTCCGCAATGGCGCGGTCATTTTCTTCGAAATCCCAGCTCACGCAGCGCACATTATATCCCGCCTCTTTCGCCGCTGCTTCTGTCAAGCCAATGCTTGCAAGTTCAGGCGCTGTGTAAATGGCAGCCGGCATACGGTTCGTTTTGGCGCTGCTCAGCATATCGCCCATATAGGGCGGGGAGAAATAAAAGTTACGGATCAGCTGGCCTGCATGAAATCCAGCCGCATGGGTTAATCCGCCCATACCTTTGGCCGCATCACCAGCCACATAAACCTTTTTATTTGTGCTGCGCAGGGCGTCCGTGACAATCACGCCGCCGCGGTCATAATCTATCCCCGCAGCCTCAAGGTTAAGGTCTTTAATCGCGGGCGCACGGCCAGCGGCCACCAAAAGATGGCTACCTGTCAGGCTAGTACCGTCTTCAAAATCAATCGCAAGACCGGTTTTGGTCTTGCGGATTTTTTTCGTTTTGGCGGGGGTGTAGAACTCAATGCCTTCTTCTCTGAGCGTATCTACAAGAAAGCTGGCATGCTCTGGCTCTGAGCGGCCGAGCGGAGCGGCGATGTCGACTATGGCAACTTTGGAGCCAAGGCGAAGGAAAGACTGGCCAAGTTCAAGCCCGATTGGCCCCGCGCCAATAATCAATAGCTTTTTGGGCTGTGTCTTCATTGAGAAAATAGTCTCATTGGTCAGGTAAGGTACATCACTAAGCCCCGGGATAGGCGGCGCAGAGGCCCGCGAACCCGTCGCAATAATAAAGCGCTTGGCTTTAACCTCAGTTGTATCGGACTCGACTGTATGGGCATCTTTAAAGCGCGCGCGCTCGCGAATAACCGTACAGCCCAGACCCTCAAAACGCTCTTGGCTATCAACGGGCGCGATATGCTCAATCACGCCCTGAATATGTTTTTTGACGGTGTTAAAGTTAACCTCAGGCTTTGACGGCTTTACCCCGAAATCTGAACCGGTGCTAAAGGCATGGGCATGTTTGCCCGCCGCAATCAGCGCTTTTGAGGGTACGCAGCCATGATTAAGGCAATCCCCCCCCATCTCTTCAGCTTCGAAAAGAACGACTGAACGCCCGAGCTGGGCTGCGCCAGACGCCACGGAGAGCCCGCCCGCACCCGCGCCGATAATACAAATATCAACATCATATTGTGTTTTGGTCATGATAATTACGTCTCTCTTATGCGCGCCAGCTTAAGCCGCGACTTTGGATTTCTTAAAAAACTTTTTATAAAAGATCGGGATTAAGGCCACCGCGATTAACATCCCAAAAGCCGGAAGCATATTAACAAAGGTGGCGCCCATAAGGTCTGCAACATTGATGTTTTCAGGACTGGCGCCCGCCTCTTTAAGCGTCTCGCGCAGACCGTGGCCTATCAAGGAATAGGCCACTGTGCCCGGAATGATGCCGATTGCGGTTGTGATAAAATAATCCCGAAATTTCGCGCCTAAGAGGGCAGGAGCAATATTAGACACGGCAAAAGGGAAAACCGGAATAAGGCGCAGCGTGAAAAGATAAGCAAAGGGGCTTTCATTATACTCTTTTTCCATTTTAGAGATAAAGGGCCCAGCCACGCCTTTAAGCGTCTCTTGCAGCGAGGTCTTGGCTGCCAAAAACAGACCGCACGCCCCAAGCGTTGCGCCAATGACAACAGCTGGCGCCCCGACATAAACGCCAAAGAGAAACCCGCTGGCCACGGTTAAGATACTAGCAGGCAGCATGAAGACTGTCAGAATGGCATAAAGCGCAATGAAGCCCAGCAGCACCAATATAAAATTATCATTGACGAGGCTCTGCAGATAGTCGGCATTTTCTACAAGAAGCTGCGGATTTAAATATTTGAACCAGCCCATGACATAAGCGAAGCCAAAGCCGCTTAGAATAATTAGTAAAGGCAACCACTTTTTCAACTTACCCATTTTCTCTCTCCTCGTGGAGCATTTGCTATTTTCAGCACATACTCATGATTTTTATTGGAAGGCGGGCCCAAATGGATGGCCTTCAAATTGAATAGTCGCCCTATTCGTTTAGTGACCAATCGTAACCATAGTCAACGACCTTCGCGCCATTATCAATCGCAGCGGCCAATTCAGGGCCCGCATATTGACGAATATGTTTAAGCGTGCCGGCCTTCCCGCCAAAGTCTTCTTTAAACCACTTATAGATAGAAGATATTTTTAGCCCCTTTGGCGTGATTTGAACGCCTCTTGGAGAATTAATATAGGCGGCTGCGGCAGCTTTGCGCTTTTCTTGCAAAGTGCTGGCCTCCCAAGCTTTGCCGAAAAGGTTGGGGCAACCAACGCTGGCGCAATTGACCATATAATGAATATAGGGCGAGGGAAATTGCTTGCGCAATATTTCATGCTCTACATCATTGAGGCTTGCCGGCTGGCCCTTAATCTTGAGCAATTTCTTTTTCCAAGGCCCCGTTGTCAGTGGGCCCAGCTTGCGAATTGAGCTCACCGGATAATTATCGACAATGACTTGAACTGTCACCGCATTGTAAAGATTTGCATAAAAGGCAATTTGCGCATTGTCTGGAAGTGAGGCTGGATTCACCTGCCCCAGCCCGTCAATATAGCGATCAAGCGCGGCTTTATCCGCGATATGGGCTTTCAATCCGCTATAATTGAAATGCGTTAAGCCCTGACCATCTGGCGCGCTGACATATTTTTGCAAAATATTTGTAAAAGCCACATGCGCAGAAGCGCTTTGCGCGGCGGGCGCTGGCGTTCCAGAGCCGTAACTTGTCTGCGCCATGGAAGGGGCTGCCGCAAAAGACAAGGCCGCCGTCATAATAAGTATAGAACGCTTCATATTGATCTCCAAACTATCTAAAGTGTACATAAAACGGTTTTTCCCTAAAAGCTTTACACATCGCCTCACAAATACGTGCGAGCCGAGTGACGAAAATTGTGAGCTTTCGTGAGCAAGATTTTTGCCCTATGACCCCCATATGTAGAGACTGCTCTATTTCGAGGCCGTTTCCCCCT
>CALKIX010000049.1 GCA_937995665.1 uncultured Hellea sp.
GAACCGCCATCACCATATTGGGGCCGTGTGTTCTTGTGACCCATCAATGTGCAACGCAATCCATAGTCTAATCCAGCCTCCTGCATACGTTTTTCGAAGGCGTGTCTAAAGCTATAGATACGGTGCTTTTTCGTCGGCATAAGGCCGCGCGTGTGGAAGGTTTTAAGCAGTGCTGCGGATAGAGAGTTGCCCTTGTCACGGTAACGGGGGAAGCCATTTGGGGCGCGTTTCATCGCTTCTAAAGCCACTCCGACGAGCGGTATATCGCGCCGTGACGCAACGGATTTTAGCTCTCTATCTGCTGTGGGTCGGATACGAATATGCGGCACATCAGCGTCCAAACAGATATTTTCAGGCAAGAGGTTAGCAATCTCGCTCGGCCTACATCCTGTCTCAATGAGAGCGTAAGCGATGATCTGCGCCTCAGCATTTATGCCCTCAAAGGCATAGGGTTTAAGGATTTTAGAGCGCACCCAATCGTCTGAAAATATAGCCGTCGGTTCGGTGGGCGTATTCTTAAAGCGTAATTTTCGAAACGGATTTTCACGCGTTTCATCACCATGATAAGTCCAGTATTCTCGGAATAAGAGACGCAAATTCCCAAGCTCTCGATTAGCACTATTGGGCCTGTATGTGTGTTCTTGACCGTTGTTGGGGCGCAGCCGTTCAGCCCACCAATCATAAAATTTGCGCCCGTGCTGACGAGAAATTACGTCCATAGTAAGGTTTCCGCAAAGGACCACAAAGTTATCAACGGCGCGGACTTTTGCGCGCTTCCAACTCTCGACTTGCTCTGGCGACTTGCCGCTCTGGTCACTAATACTGAGCTTGTCACAATATAGCTTAAAGGCGTCTCTTATTGTGTCTTTGGGCGGTTCTATTGTGCCTAGAACGGCCTCAGTTTCCAACTGAGTTAAGCTGTCCTCGCGCAAAGTTTTAATGCGGCGCAAGATGGTTTCCCTTGGCTCACTATGCGCTATTTCAAGGACAGGTTTAAACTCAAACCCAACCGCTTGGGCCTTGCGCCGCGCGAGTCGATAGCGGCACATTTCAGGCGTGTCGGCAGTGGTTATGTTAAGCTGTTTGGCAAGCGCCAATTCCCAATTTTGTTCATCTGTGTCCATCATCATATCGCGCCGTTCACGCGCAATTGTGAGGCTATCTGTGCACAGGGTTGTCCGCACGATGCGCCGCTTATCAATGCTTTTAAAGCGGGCTGGAACGCGCCGCACGTAATACCAACGCTGCCCGCGTTGTTCGAGGTGGTGGTTTCTTCTAGAGGTCATAAGCCAATGTACCCATAATTGTACCCCAATTTGTGCCCATAATTGGGAGAAATTGGGGGGTTGCGAGATAACGCGGGAAAAAACGTATTTATTCCAACGACTTACAGGCTTATTGTTTCGGGTAAATGGCGCACCGGGGAGGATTCGAACCCCCGACCCCCTGATTCGTAGTCAGGTACTCTATCCAGCTGAGCTACCGGTGCATATGCTGATGACTAAATCTGTCAGCAGGTGCGCGTTTAAGCGCATTGTTGGCCTTATTGCAAGTGTCTTTTTCGTTCTATTTGAAGAGAATTTTTCTTATGGATACTGAGGGCTTAAGCCTTAAGCTTTTTGAGCGTGATAGATGCCGCGCATTATGGCGCGTGCGGTTGCCCGCGCGGCGGCTGCGCCGAGCAGTGCAAGTTCTGCGGGGGCGGGAGCGGCCTTTTCGCCTATAGAGAGGGCAAATATAGTATCACCATCCAACGGCGTATGGGCGGGCTGTACCGCCATTGGGAGCCCGTCCTGCGCCATGATGGCGAGGCGCTTAAGGTCGGGCTGGCTGAGCGCTGCATCACTCATCACAGCGCCTATTATTGTTGATTGTCCCGCCGCGCTTAGCCGCGCCAGCTTGGTATCCTTGGCGTTAGTGGCTTTGTAGTCGAGGGGCGGGTGTGTGCCTCCAAATTCATTGTCAATTTCATAGGGCCAAGCCCAGGGGCATTTTGTGCCCGGCATATAAGGCGAGCCAATGGGGTTACACGCGATAATGGCGGTCACAGTACCACCGTTAACGGTTTCGCTGGCGATGCCCATACCGCCTTCATATATCCCTGCTTTTGCCCCATAGCCTGCGCCGGTTTTCCCTTCTGTCGAGAAAGCGCTTGCCGCTTCGCAAGCGGCTAATCCAAGACGCGCAAAGGGCGGCTCGAGCCCCCAATCCTTATCACCGCCATTGGCATTATCAAAAAGAATGGCGCTAGGAACAATCGGACTGCGCGGGACATTATCATAGGCATGATAGCCAATGCCTTTTTCGCCAAGCCATGCCGTGACCGCATCTGCCGCGCCGAGCCCGTAAACTGAGCCACCTGCTAGGGTAATCGCGTGAACCTTATCGATTAAGCCGCCATGTTGAAGCGCGGCAGTTTCGCGCGTCCCAGGCCCGCCGCCGCGCACATCTACCGCGCAGGTCGCGGGGGCATCTGGCAAGATAACTGTAACCCCCGTTTTGACGTTCTCATCATGGGCGTGGCCAATACGAAAGCCGTTAAAGTTTATATTTGTTTCAGTCACGCGCTGCCTTGCCCTTTATATTTTTTGGCATATCTTCTGGCCTATGCTATCACTTTAAGTGGGAGACCGCGATATGAAATTAATTTCCAGCCTTGCATTAATCGCGGCGCTATCTTTGGAGACTTGCGGCCCGCAACCTGGGGGCACTGCGGATCAGGCACCGGGCATTGGAAAGACGATTTCAAAATCCAAAGGCATGGTTGCCGCGGCGAATCCTGACGCGGTGGAGGCAGGGCTAGATATTCTTCGCGCTGGCGGCTCTGCTTTGGACGCGGCGGTGGGCGTACAGGCCGTATTGGGTCTGGTCGAGCCGCAAAGCTCAGGCCTTGGCGGCGGGGCCTTTATGCTGGTTTATGATGCCAAAAAAGGCGAAGTCTGGGCCTATGATGGTCGCGAGACTGCGCCTGCAGGCGCCACGGCGGAGCTTTTTATAGATCCAGAGACAGGCGAGCCTTTTCGTTTTTTTGAAGGTATTGCTTCGGGGCGCTCTACGGGCGTGCCCGGCGCGGTGGTTATGTTGCACCAAGCGCATCAAGACCATGGCAAGCGTGACTGGGCTAAGAATTTTAATAGAGCTATCACGCTTGCGGAAAAAGGTTTCAGGGTTAGCCCTCGGCTGGCAGGCATGATTGAGCGTGTTGGGGCATTTCTTGTTTTAAAACGTGACGATAATGCGCGCGCTTATTTCTTCTTAGAGGATGGCTCCCCGCTCCCCGTGGGTTTTGTGCGCGATAATCCTGAATATGCGAAGACCTTGCGGGCGCTTTCTGAGAATCCTAGAGCATTACTCGAAGGCCCGATTGCGCAAGCTATTTTAGACGTGGTCGCCCAAGAGCCTTTGCCGGGAACTATGACGCTTGAGGATATGGCGAATTATCAGCCGCGCAAGAGCCGCGCACTATGCTCGTCTTACCGCCAGCATCTCATTTGCGGCCCCCAGCCGCCATCCAGCGGAGGCGTGGCTGTGCAGTCTATTTTAGGCATGGTTGAACCCTTTGATATGGCCGGGCTTGGGCCCAGTGCACAGAGCTGGCACATTTTTGCTGAGGCGAGCTTTCTCGCCTATGCAGACCGCAATAAATATGTCGCCGATCCTCAGTATGTACAGGTCGAGACGGAGCAGCTACTCAATAAAGACTATCTTAGCACGCGGGCAGCTTTGATCAATATGCATGCCGCCATGGCCGATTATAAGGCGGGTAATCCAAGCGAATTTATGCGCGGTAAAGACGCCACGCCCGATAGCCCCGGTACCTCGCATTTCACCATTGTTGATGGCGACGGACTAGTTGTCTCTATGACGACAACGGTGGAATCCGCTTTTGGAAGTCAGCGCATGGCCGCCGGCTTTATGCTCAATAACCAGCTTACCGATTTTTCTTTTAAAGCCGTTGATGAAGCAGGACTGCCTATCGCAAATGCACCCGCTGGCGGGAAGCGTCCACGCTCTTCTATGGCTCCGCATATTGTGTTTAATCCCGAGGGCGAGTTTCTATTTACGACGGGCTCGCCAGGCGGGAGCTCCATAATAGCTTATACAGCCAAAACCATAATTGGAATTATAGATTGGGGGCTTAGCCCGCAAGAGGCGATAGAGCTGCCCAATGTCATCGCGCGGCGCGGCACGGTGAAATTAGAAACGCGGGGGCTAGAACCAGAGCTCACTGATGAGCCAGAGCGTATGGGCCCTGCGGCGCGTTTTGGCCTCTCTGAAGACATGGCCAAAGCCCTTGAAGCCAAAGGGCATAAACTGCGCCGCTCAAAAGGAGAGATTAGCGGGTTGCACATTATCTATCGCAATGAAGATGGAAGCTTGAGCGGTGGAGCTGACCCGCGCCGCGAAGGGGTTGCGAGAGGACTTTAACGCCCTAAAATGGAAACGCCCAACCCCGTGAGAGCTTGCCCGCTAACTTATTAATACTAGGGGGCTTTTATTAAGCCGGCCCCGCTTTTTCTTGCGCATCCGTCCATTGCCCAATGGAGGCCAGTCCGTTCATTTTTGCGCGGTGATTAAAGGCGGCTTGCGCGGCCTCGTAATTGGCCGTTTCGCCGTTCCAAGCAAAGAGGGCCGACTGCTGCAAGGCGCGGCCATATGAATAGGTCAAGTTCCACGGGAAACCGCCAATTTTATTCATCATATCCAGATGCTCTGTCGCGACTTCATTTGGTTGTCCGCCCGAGAGGAACGCAATGCCCGGCACGGCGGCTGGGACTGTGTCTTTTAAGACTTTAATCGTGCGCTCAGCGACTTCTTCGACGCTTGGCTGGATTGTGCATTTTAAGCCTGCGACAACCATGTTTGGTTTTAGGATTGTGCCTTCAAGCTTGACGCCTTGCTCATAAAGCTCTGTGAAGAGTGAGTTTAGCACGCGTTCCGTCACTTCATGGCAGCGCGCGACATTATGGTGACCACCCATAAGCACTTCTGGCTCAACAATTGGAACAATACCTGCTTCTTGGCAAAGCGTGGCATAACGGGCGAGGGCGTGGTTATTGGCTTTAATCGCGCCGTCCGACGGCGTCATGCCGACATATTGGTCAGGATGTGAAATTTCTATAACGGCTCGCCATTTGGCAAAGCGCGCGCCGAGCTTGTAATATTCAGCCAAGCGATCACGCAGCCCGTCTAGGCCTTCAGTAATTGTCTCGCCGGGGCGGCCCGCCAAAGGCTTTGCGCCCATATCGACTTTAATGCCGGGGATAGAATCGTTTTTCTTGATAAGGTCAACGAGCGTCGTGCCATCAGCCGCGTCTTGGCGAATTGTCTCATCATAAAGAATAACGCCAGAGATATGGTTTTGCATGGCGGTATCGGTGCGAAAAAGCATTTCGCGCCAATCGCGTCGTTTCTCAAAAGTGCTTTCAGTTCCAATACTATCAAAGCGTTTTTTGATTGTTCCAGTTGATTCATCGGCAGCTAAAATACCTTGGCCGGGGGTCACCATTTTGACAGCAATGTCATTAAGGGCCTGAATATCCATTTTTCTTGTCCTAAATTCTAAATCTTAGAGCTAATATACGCATTATTTCTTTAATATTTCGACACCAGGAAGGGGCTTGCCTTCCATCCATTCAAGAAAAGCGCCGCCTGCCGTACTTATAAAGGTAAAGTCATCGGCTGCGCCAGCATGTTTTAGGGCCGCGACAGTGTCGCCGCCGCCCGCCACAGAGACGAGCTTGCCAGCTTTAGTGAGCTTGGCCGCATATTTAGCCGCTTCAACCGTCGAGGTGTCAAAGGGGGTGAGCTCAAAAGCGCCGAGCGGGCCGTTCCAGATAAGTGTCTTAGCACTATCCATCGCGTCCATGAGCTGGCGGACCGTTTCAGTGCCGCAATCCAAAATCATGTCCTTGCCTTTGGCATCATCCAGCCCGCATTGGCGGTGCTTGGCATTCGCGGCAAATTCTTTAGCCACGACAACATCGACGGGGAGTAAGATTTTACACTTTGCTTTTTTGGCGTTTTTCATAATCTCCAGCGCCGTGTCTTTAAGATCTTTTTCGCAGAGCGAGGCGGCAACGTTATGGCCTTGGGCATAGAGGAATGTATTGGCCATGCCTCCGCCAATCGCTAAAATATCGAGCTTTGAGACAAGGTTCTTGAGCAGGTCAATCTTGGTCGAAACTTTCGCGCCGCCCACAACGCCCATAACGGGGGCTTTGGGCTTTTCCAAAGCTTGTGAAATGTGATCAAGCTCACGTTCCATCGCAAGGCCTGCATAGGCGGGCAGGATTTCGCCGATAACAGCGCTGGAAGCATGATTGCGGTGCGCCGCTGAGAAGGCGTCCATGATAAAGATATCGCCATGGGCTGCGAGATATTCTGCCATCTCGCGGCTGCCATCAGTTTCGGCCTTAGCAAAGCGAGTGTTTTCAATGACCATGACCTCGCCGTCTTTTAGCATTTCGACAACAGGCTCGGTCAGTTTTTCAGTGAAAAGAACTTCGCTTTCTAGGGCATTGGCCAGCGGGCCAACAATAAAACGAAGTGACAGCGCTGGGTCAGGCACTCCCTTGGGGCGGCCATAATGGGAGAGCAAGATTGTTTTTGCGCCTGCTTTTTGAAGGGCTTTAATCGTAGGAACAGCAGCTTGTAGGCGTGTATCATCTGAGATAGCGCCATCTTTAGTGCGAGGAACGTTAAAGTCCACGCGAACGAGAGCTGTTTTGCCTTTTAATTTGGCGTCTTCGAGACGACGAAAATCCATAATTTATCCTTGATGTTTTAACCTCGCCTTCGATTCGAGGCTAAGCGTTTTGCAGCTTTTGCCCCATCACGCGCGAAACATCAATCATACGATTAGCAAAACCCCATTCATTGTCATACCAAGCAATGATTTTGACCAGATGACCGTCTAAAACCTTTGTGAGGGGAGCGGCAAAGGTGGTGCTATGAGGGTCATGGTTGAGATCTGAGCTTACGAGGGCCCGCTCTGTATAGCTAATAACACCTTTCATCTTACCCTCGGCAGCGTCCTTTACCGCCGCATTTAGGTCTGCGGCGGTTGTTTTAAACTCAGGCTGAAAAGCAAGATCAATCATAGAGACATTCGCAGTAGGCACACGGACAGCGGAGCCGGATAATTTTCCTTTTAGCTCAGGCAGGACTAAGCTCACAGCTTTCGCCGCGCCTGTGCTCGTCGGTATCATATTAAGGCCTGCGGCCCGTGCGCGGTAAAGGTCTTTATGCGAGTTGTCCAAAATGCGCTGATCTTGCGTATAGCTATGAACCGTTGTCATAAAGCCGCGGCGAATGCCGACGGCTTCCATAATCACTTGGGCAATCGGGGCCAAGCAATTTGTTGTACAAGAGGCGCAAGAGACGACACTATCCTCTTTGGTCAGTGCCTTATGATTGACGCCGTAAACAATGGTCTTGTCGACATCTTGGCCAGGTGCTGAAATCAAGACCGTTTTGGCGCCTGCTTCAAGGTGAGGCTGGACACTTTCTTTGGAACGGAAAATGCCGGTGCATTCCATGACCACATCAACATCTAATTCGCCCCAATTAATTTTGGCCGGATCACGCTCATGCGTCATGCGGACTTTTCCGCGGCCATAATCAATAAAGCCGTTCCCTTCGATGACCTCTGGGTCAAAGCGTCCATGGACTGAATCATAGCGCAGCAAATGCGCAGAGGTGGATGCCAGTCCGGGTGAGTTAATTGCGACAAGCTCGACGTCGTTAATGTCATATTCCACGAGCGCACGTGCAACAAGGCGGCCAATTCGGCCAAAGCCGTTAATGCCAATTCGTATAGCCATTTAATTCTCCGCGCCCCCACAGTAGGGCGGTTAAAGGTATGTAAAATTTCTCACACGCCTTGGCGCGGGGGGAATTATGAGTCAATAGATTATCACTTGTTGTGAGGGGGTTTATGGGCCATTCTGGTAAAAAAATAATGAGGATTCGCAAATTAAATGAATGACAGCGCTGACATCAAAATGGCGGCCAATCGTTTGCAGCAAGCGCTACGAACTTTAGAAGGCTCGCTTAACCCTCTGCTTGAACGGGTGAGTCGTCTTGAAAGCGCGGCCCGCGAAACTGAAAGCTTAAAACAAGACCGTGTGTCTATGGCGGCTGACCTTGATAATGCCAAGTCGCGTGAACAGAGCTTTTCAGCGCGTGAGGCTGAATTTAATGCTTTGGCCGATGAGACTACTAAAGAACTTGACCGGGTTATTCGCCAAGTGCGCGGCGCGCTTGAAGAGGGATAGAATGGGCAAAGTTAGCATAAATATTAATGGCCGAAAATATGCTCTGGGCTGCGAGGACGGCGAAGAAGAACGCTTGATGCGTCTGGGCCAAAAGCTCGATGACTATGTCAATAATCTCGCCAATCAAGTTGGCCAAATTGGAGATCTGCGCCTGCTGGTCATGGCAGGTATTACAATGCTCGATGAGCTAGAGGAAATGAACACATCTGTCGACAAAGAAGTCGATAAGCGTATTGGGACTTTACGTAAGGAAAGCGCCAGCGCAGTACGCGCAGCTTCTCGCAGTGAAACTAAAGCCACGGATAGCCTTATCGATGCCGCCTTGCGGATTGAAAAGCTTGCCCAGCGCCTTGCGGATACAGAAGGCGGCGAATAAGTCTTGCGCTTAGCGCGCATTGCGCCCACATAAGACTTGACGGTCACTGCGGGTTGCGTGAGAAGCACTAATCCACCGGACCTTAAATAACTCCTCGGGAGTTGGCTCTGTTCAGACCGTGGTCTGTTTAATTCCGACACCCACTTGAACTTCTGGTTCACGAGGATTCTTAAGCCTCCACGGACTTTTGTGGGGCCGTCACGTTATTTTGGGGGTTTGCAACCCGCCTAAAAAACTGACTTGCTTACAATATATCCTTCTGCTCAAGCTTTTCATTAGTGTTGCGCAATTAATCATGGCATTTAGTGACTATGGATAAGACCTCTCAAAAATCTCGCGCAAGGATTCAGGCCAAGCAGCGCCGCGCAAGCGCGCATGATCCTGCTGCCGCGATTGAGCTATTGGCCCATTTCCCTGCCGCGAAGTTTCGCGGCACCGTTATCGGCGGATATTGGCCGCTTTTGGGCGAGCTTGATATTCGACCGCTTTTGGAGGCTGCGCTCGGCGCAGGGCATAGGCTTTGCCTACCATGCACCCCGCGCAAGGGTAACCCGCTGACCTTTCGTCATTGGAAGCCCAGCCACCTTTTAAAAGCTGGCGCTTATGGCACGCGCGAGCCCTTTGCGGAGCAACCCATTGTTACGCCGTCCCTTTTACTGGTCCCGATGCTGGCCTTTACGCCTTATGGGGAACGGCTGGGCTATGGGGGCGGCTTTTATGACCGCACGCTTGAGGCGCTTCGTCGGCGCGGTGATGTTTTTGCTTGCGGCGTAGCCTATGCTGCGCAAGAAGCTGCGGCGCTGCCTACGGAAAGCTTTGACCAAAAGCTCGACGGGGTTTTAACGCCAGACTACTTTAGAGAGTTCGCATGAGACTAGCTTTTTTCGGAGATGTTGTCGGACGCTCAGGCCGCCAAGCCGTGAGCAAGCATCTGCCGCGTGTGCGCCAAGATTTGGCGCTGGATGCTGTCGTCATTAATGCGGAAAATGCCGCGGGCGGTTTCGGGATTACGCGCGCCACCGCGCAAGAGCTGTATGATGCGGGGGCTGATGTGCTGACCCTTGGCAATCACAGTTTTGATAATCCCCAAGGCATTGGATTGATTGAAAATGAGCAGCGCCTTTTGCGTCCGTGTAACTATCCGCCAAATACAGTCACAGGCCGCGGGGCAGGGCTTTATGATATTGGCGGTTATCGGCTATTAGTCATTAATGTACTGGGCCGCGTCTTTATGGATGCGCTCGATGATCCCTTCCAAGCGGTCGAGCGCGAGCTATCCGCAGCTCCGCTTGGTGATGTGGCCGATGCGGTTATTGTCGATATTCATGCCGAAGCGACAAGCGAGAAGCAGGCGATGGGGGTTTATTGTGATGGCCGCGCCAGCCTTGTCGTTGGTACGCATCAACACGTGCCCACGGCTGATACGCGTATCTTAACCCACGGTACGGCTTATCAGACTGATGCCGGTATGTGCGCGGATTATAACTCCATTATCGGTATGGAAAAAGAAGAGCCGCTCAACCGTTTCACGACGCGTATGCGCGGGGGACGCTTTACGCCCGCGGCCGGTGAAGGCTCTATATGCGGCGTTTTTGTTGAGACAGATAATAAGACGGGCCGTGCCTTGCGCGCTGAACCTATTAGGCTTGGCGGCTCAGTGGGCCAAACGCTGCCATCTAAGGAAATCGCATGAGACGCCTCGCGATGATTGCCGCTTTGCTCACAGTGGCGGCTTGCGGGAGCGGGGGCAGCGAGGTGGCTGAAGTCAATAATGATTGGACAGGGAATGAGATTAAGATTGAAGCCTTAGAAGATGACAAGATTGAAAATGTCGTTTGCCATATGGCCCATTTTGACCGCGGGGTCTTAGACCGCTTGACCAAAGGAGACTGGTTTGAAAATCCCTCCAACGGGTCTATTTCCTGCGGCGTAACGGGGCCTGTTACAATCGGAGACATTTCTCTGAAAAAAGGCGGCGAGCAGGTTTTTAGTCAAAAACAGAGCCTGATTTTCAAAACACTAGCTGTGCGCCGTATTTATGATTCGGATAATGATAGTCTTATCTATCTTGTCTATTCGCGCAAAATTGTAGATGGCTCGGCCAAAATGAGCATAGCCACAGTCCCTCTGCATGGTCATGAAGTCCGCTGGACGGGTAGATAAATTAAGATTAACGTAATTTTCTGTGGACTATTTGTAGGCTTATCCACAGTCAGGATAAATGCCTCTTGCACCACTATGAAGACTCAAACTTTATTTCCGATAAGGTTTATGGGAGCGAGTTATGGGGCTGCAAGATATGGACAAGAATGTCTGCGTTTTAGTTGTAGATCAACGCTGCGAGAATAATCAGCTATTGGTCAGTCTGTGTAAAAATGATTCTGAATGGCTCTCGCCCATTGGCTGGACAGGGCAAAAGAAGGTGACTTTGCTCGATTGCCGCAGCCGTGGCCAACTGACTGAGATTGATATTCCCCAAGAATATGCCGCAGCATTGATGACTGGCGATGTCTTGACGCTTAGTTGTTCAGAGCTGGATTTGGAACAAGAAATTATTTGGGACCGTTCTAATGTGCAAATGCGAGATACAGAGCATAGCCAGACCGGTGTTAGCGCGATAGCTTCTAACCTCTTATCGCGTTTTAAAGGTCATAAGAACGAGGCGGAGGTGATGAGTTCTGAGGCCGAACGCCGTGCAAAAGATGCAGAGCGTGCCGCTGAGGCCTATAAAGCGAAGATGGAAGCGGCAACTGCGGCCAAGGAAGAGGCGCATCGCACCGCGCTGAATGCCGCCCGCGAAGCAGAGAATGCTCTTAAAATGGAAGCCGAGCGCATTGCTGAAATGGAACGCGCTGCCAAAGCTTTTGAGGAGGCTGAACGCCTAAAGCAAGATGAGTTGCGCCGCGTAGAAGAAGAGCGCCGCGCTGAAGAAGAACGGCTCGCAGAAGAAGCCCGCCGTATTGAGGCAGCCCGCAAGCGCGAAGAAGCGGCGCGGCGCGAGGCAGAGCGCAAGGCGGCCCTTGACCGTTATCAGTCTGCGCTTGATGTCACGCGAAATGAGCAGCAAAACCTGTCCTCACGCTTAAATAATTTAAAAGAAGAGGCCGCGCAGCTTGACCAAAATCGCGCCGATACACTGAGCAAGCATGAAGCGGCGTTATCAGGCCTCGGGAAAAGTGAGAAGAGCCTTCAAAAGCGCAGCGCAGCCTATGACAAGCTTGCGGCGAAGCTGTCGGGATCGACAAGCGGGCTTGAAGAGGCGCGTGCGCAATCTGATTCGTTCCTATCGCAGCGAGATATTCTGGCGCATAAACTTGTTGAACAGGAAAGTGATTATCAGTCTGCTCAAAAGGCCGCCGAGGCGGCTATAGCTATTGCTGCGGAAAAGCGCGCTATTCTTGAAGCAACGAAGGAAGAAGAAACACTTCTCTCCACACAGATTTCGCAATTGCAAAAAGGGCTCGAGGCGCACAGTCTTGAGGTCGATAGCCTCGCGGAAAAAGCGCAGCAATCTCATAAGCGCTATACAGATGCTGAGTGCTCACATAGCACGCTGGCCGCCGAGGTGGAGGCATTTGAAACCCAAATGCTAAGCCTATCGGATAAAGATCAGAGCTTACGCCATGAAATTGAAGCGACCCAACAATTGATTGAAGATACTCAGAGCCTTGTATCTGCCCATAGGCGCGCCATTGTTCATCTGGAATCTGGCGGGGATATTGATGGCATTGAGCAAGCAGAGCTGCAGAGCGATGTCTTTGAGTCTGCTAGCCCTATTTTTGGCACGCAAGAAGAGATAACGAATGATGGCTGGGTTGGCCGCGTGCGAAGAAATTTCGCGCGAAAAGCTGATGCGCAAATCAGTATTGATGTTGATGAGATTGAGCTTGATGAAGGGCCTGCCCAAGACAGAGTCAGCTTGCGCGAGAAACGACCGAAATTGCCAGCCTTTATGGCAGCCGATGCTGTCAAATCCTTTAGTCTACAACACCAAACTAGCTTGATAGCTATTGGCGCTGTGGTTGCGGGGGTAGCGATTATTGGCGGGGGATATGCCATAAATAAATCCGCCCCACAGCTAACCGCGAAGGCAGAGCAGCCTACACAAGTTGCTAGCGCCATTGCCAAAGCGCCGCCTGTGAAAACCGTACCAGAATTACCGAAAGCAGAGAAACTAGAATATACTCTTGGGACTGAAACCCAGAATTCAGAAAATCAGAACCCTGAAAAGACGAACGTCGCTGCGGCGGATATTGAAATTAACACGCCTGAGATATCGTCTGAAATAGCAATAGAAGAACCCGCCGCTAAGGTCGCGGCTGTCACGGTAAAAGAGCCCAAACTACCTATAGCGAAAGCGGATATAGCGGCAATAAAAGCGCCGGCTAAACCTAAGGCATGGAATCGCAAACCGCGTAATTACCCCGAGGTTACGCGCGATATTCAAGAGCGCCTTTTTGATCTTGGATATTATCTCGGCGAGTTTGATGGCTTGCAAAATGAAGATACTCTGAAAGCAGTACGTGAGTTTAAGCAGCTCTATGATCTGCCGGTCAATGATGCCTTTACGGGTCAGTTTTTGTCTAAATTGAAACAAACTCAGCAAGATCAAAAGCTACAGCAGGCGGAAGCTGCGAAAACGGTAGAAGCGCCTCAGCTTGAGTTTTATGACTATGTGCAGCCGGTCCCTGTGGAACCAGTCTGGACGGATAGTCTGCCTGCTGCCAGCCCTGCGCCTGTGCCATATGAGGCCTCGCCTCCAGAGCCCGCCCCGACGCAGCTTGCTATAGCGCCTATTGAGGCGGCGCCTGTCATCGCGCCAGCAATAGAGGATGTTATTACGCCATCTAAGGTTATTAAAAATGCGGGGGCGAGTTACCCTGCAAATGCCCTACGACGTAAATATTACAAAACAGCCATAATCGTTCTAAGCTATGATATTGGCTTGGGCGGCGAGGCCGAAAATATTCAAGTTAGCTCTAATGATAATAAGAGCCGTTATGCGGCCGCTTTTGAGCAGGAAGCGATAACTATGCTTGAAGAAATAAAATTCTCGCCCAAGCTTATCAATGACACGCCTGTCGTTGATAGCGGGCTTACGAAAAGAATTGTCTTTCAAGTCGAGTAAACGCAATATAGCTTTATGGCTTCCACTTTAGAAATTGCGATTTTCCCCTGTCTGTCTGATAATTATGGATTGCTTATCCATGATAAGGAGAGCGGGGAAACCGCCGCCATTGACACACCAGAGGTCAGCGCGATTGAGGCGGAATGCGGCCGGCGCGGCTGGACGCTTACCCAAATTTGGAATACGCATCACCACTGGGATCATGTCGGCGGCAACCTTGAGCTTAAAGAAGCTCATGGCCTCTCAATTACGGGGCCGCATCAAGAAGACCGTATCCCCGGGCTTGATCGAGGGGTCGCTGGCGGTGACTATTTTAACTTTGGCGCGCATGAGGTGCGGGTGATATTTACGCCGGGTCATACGCGTGACCACATAATTTATTATGTCCCCGCCGCTGAGGCAGCCTTTGTGGGAGATACGTTATTCGTAATTGGCTGCGGCCGGCTTTTTGAGGGCAGCGCCGAGGATATGTTTGGCAGTATGGCAGCTATCGCGGATTTGCCCGATGAGACCAAACTTTACTGCGCCCATGAATATACCCTTTCAAATGCAAAATTTGCGCTCACTATTGAGCCTGAAAATGAGGCGCTAGTTGCCTATGTTGAGCGCGCGAAAGTCCTGCGCGCTCAAGGTCTTCCTACTGTGCCTACAACGGTGGAGATGGAAAAGCGCATTAATCCTTTTATGCGGGCGGCAAGTGCCGAACGCCTTGGGCAGATCAGACAAGCAAAAGATAGTTTCTAAGAAGCGGCTGTTTCAAAGGCATAGCCTGCAGAGCGCACAGTTCTGATAGGGTCAATCTCTACATTTTTCTTAAGTGCTTTGCGCAGGCGTCCAATATGGACATCAACGGTGCGCGCTTCGACATAAACATCGCGGCCCCAAACGGCATCTAGTAATTGCTCGCGTGAGAAGACGCGGCCCGGATGGCGCATAAAGTGGTCAAGCAGGCGAAATTCTGTCGGGCCCAAATGAACCTCTTTTTCGCCAGCCTTAACGCGGAAGGCTTTATTGTCAATTTCAATTGAGCCTTGGCGGATGACATCTTCGAGCAAGCTGGGCTTAGCGCGGCGCAAGAGGGCGCGTGTGCGTGCAAAAAGCTCTGGGATTGAAAAGGGTTTGACCAGATAATCATCTGCGCCGTAATCAAGCCCCGTAATTTTATCGGTCTCATCTGCGCGCGCAGTAAGCATAATAATCGGCGTGGCTTGCGTTTCTTTGCGGCGGCGCAGGCGACGGCAAGCTTCAACGCCTGATAATTTGGGCAGCATCCAATCCATGAGTATCAGGTCAGGCGTGCGCTCTGCGGCCATGACAAGGGCTTCTTCGCCGTCTATCGCAATCGCGACTTCATAACCCTCTTTTTCGAAATTATATTCTAGCAGCGTTGCAAGCGCATCTTCGTCTTCCACGATTAGAATATAGGGCTGCATCGGACATCTATTCCTTAGTGCGCGCGAGCAGATTCAATGGCGGGGTCATTGATGAGCGGCTTACCATGAACTGTAAAATAGACCGACTCACAAATATTTGTGGCGTGATCGCCAATACGCTCGAGATTTTTTGACACAAAGAGAAAGCTGGTACAGGCTGAAATCGTGCGTGGGTCTTCCATCATATAAGTCAAGAGCTCACGGAAAATAGCGTTATACATTTCGTCTACATCTTCGTCAGAAAGCCAGACTTGAAGCGCTTTATCGGCATCTTCGCGCAGAAGCGCATCAAGGGCGCCAGAGAGCTGCTGCTTGACCAATTTACCAATTCTGCCAACGCCTTTTGCCAGCGCAATGCGTTCTTCATCGTTGATTGAGAGGGCGCGTTTGGCAATGCCTTCGGCAAGATCCCCCACACGCTCCAAATCGCTCGCACAGCGTATTGCGCTTATGGTACGGCGCAAGTCCGTTGCCATAGGGTGACGTAGTGCCAAAAGCTTCATCGCATCTTCGTCGATCTTTTCTTGCATCTCATTGACTTGCTTGTCACGAGAAATGACGGAGTTGGCGAGGTCTGAATTGCGTTTACGTATGGCTTCAACTGAATCCGCTGTCATGCTCTCCGCAAGCCCGCCCATATGGGAGAGCGTTGTTGAAATTTCATTGAGGTCATCATCATACCCCGTGACAATATGAGCGGCTAGTTTTTGCATAGTGGTATCATTCTTTTCTTCAGCCATGTGGCGTATTATTAAGTGTTCGTGTGTCAGGAATATAACATAATTATGACAGTTTTACGACAGCTTATTCTACTAAGCTCAGGCCTCATCTTCCGCAGCTACATAAGGGGGCAGCATGACGATAAATTCTGTGCCCTCTCCAATGCCGCTTTTAATTAAAAGTCCGCCGCGGTGACGGCGCGTGATATGTTTGACAATGGCAAGGCCGAGCCCTGTGCCTTTTTCCTTCGAGCTTAAATCGCCCGCAATACGGTAGAAACGCTCGCCAATACGCGGAAGATGATCGCGCGAGAAACCGGGGCCGTGATCTCTGATTTTGAAAATAATGTAGGAGTCTCGTCCTGATGGCGGCATTACAATACGGCGACTTTGCGCGTTCTCCGAGAAGACAGAATCAGCAAAGGCGGGGCCAAGCTGCCAGTTTGAAGTTAGAGAAAGGCTCATATTGATTTCTGTGTTTGGCTGTGAAATGCGTACAGCATTATCCAGAAGATTAAGCACAAGCTGGACAAGCTCATCTTGGTCGCCGCGTATATGAGGTATCTTTGAAGGCGTAAAATTGATGTGAATATTGCGCTTGGTTGAGTTTGGCTCAACGGCTTCGATGGCGGTTATAAGTGCGGCCTTTATATCAGCTTTTCCGTCAGGCACTTGGTGTTCGATTTGTTCAATACGCAACAAAGACAGCAAGTCGCTTATAAGGCGCTGCATCCTTTCACCCTGATTTTTCATAATGTTGAGGAATTTCTCTCGTGCCTTAGGATCATTTTTGGCGTGACCTTGCAGCGTTTCAATATATCCAAGTATTGAAGCGACGGGCGTTTTAAGCTCATGGGAGGCATTGGCCAAAAAGTCAGCCCGCTGATCGTCAATGAACATATATTCCGTTATGTCAGAAAAGATGCACAAGACCATCGGTTTTGGAAAATTTTCATCCCTGGTTTTAAAAGGTGATGCCATGAGGCGAATATGGCGCTCTGTGGGCATATCAACTTTATATGAGAAAGGCTCAGGACGCTTTCCGTTCAGCGCGCTTTCAATCCTATCTTTTACGCCTATCTCGCGCACATAAGTTGAGAGCGGGCGTCCAAGATTTTTAATATCAAGCAAGGCTCTCGCCGCAGGGTTGGCATAAATGACTCGATGGCGCGTATCGATAATGGCAATGGCCTCGTGAAGTCCGTCTGCAAGGCGGGCTTGCGCAGCCAAAGACTCCGTTTCAGATTGGTCGATATAATCTTGCGTATATTGCGCAGAGTTTTCTTTGACGGGCCAGAGGCCATAAAGAATAAGACTTGCCGCAAAAAGGCCTGCAATTATCAAGGTGATGAGAATTTGCGTCTGAGTGATAGCGCCAAAGCCTAAAATCGTAATAAATCCCAGCGCTATGATGACCGTCAGATCTTGGGCCGTAAAACGTCTATTGGAAGAAGCGGGTTTCATATCGTGGAAAAATCAGGCCTTTCTCTGTACTTTGTTAGCCATAAGCCCAAAAAATGAGGCGCTGGCAAGTCTATTTCAGCCTATATGTGAAGTGGTGCTTACGAGCTATCGTAAAATGAATAGCCAACCTGTCTAAATATTATGGGACGCCTCGTAAAAATTCAGTCTAGTATGTCGCATAGTGAGGTATCGTTTCATCCCTATATACTATAATAAGGCCATCTGGCACTGAGGAGTAGAGTCTAAAAATGCGACCTTCGGCAATATCATATGCTTGCCTCATCCTTTTATCGGGCTGTACAAGCTTGCCAAAATTTTCGGATATTCAACCCGAGGCAACGCAGATAGCCGTTCAAAGCCTCACGCCGCAGCCCCGAAATTGGGCAGAGCTTGCCCCCGCCGATTTACCAAGCACGGATTGGGTCGGCAGTTTTAATGACCCGCAGCTCTCCGCTCTGGTGACTGAGGCCCTATCCGCGAATACTGATATTGGCGCAGCGCTGTATCGTCTGGAAGCGGCGCGAGCGCGCATTGAAATAGCTGATGCAGAGCGTTTGCCTTCTTTAAATGGCGCGGCGCAGGGTAGCCGCAATCAAAATATCGGAGCAGGATCAGGCGTTACAGGGTTTTCAGGCGGCTTATCTGCGAGCTGGGAAGTTGATATATGGGGCCGGATTCGCGATGATATTTCATCAAGCCAGGCACAGGCCGCAGCGTCGCAGGCTGATTATGCGGCGGTACGCCTCTCCATTGCGTCTCAAGTTGCGCAAAGCTGGTTTGGCCTTATAGAGGCGCGCCTTCTCGAAGAGCTATCTGTCAACGACGTGGAAACGCAAGAACGGGCGCTTCGCCTCACCCAGCGCCGTTTTGAGAGCGGGCTCACGGGCTCAAGCGATGTACGTTTGGCGCGCTCGGCCTTAGCGTCATCCCAAGCTCTGCAAGCAAGTCGGCGGCAATCCTTATCCGCCCAAAAGCGTGCCTTAGAAGTATTGCTACGCCGTTATCCGGCCGAAGAACTGACAGCCCGCCAAGATTTGCCAGAGCTTCCCGGGCTTAGCGGCGCAGCCACACCAGCCTATGTTTTAGGCAGGCGTCCTGACTTGCTTGCGGCTGAGCGCCGCTTGGCCGCGCAAGGCCTCGCAATAGATGTGGCGCGTAAAAACCTATTTCCGCGTTTAAGCCTAAGCGGTGGCGCTGACTTATCGGGTACAGCCCTGAATAATATTTTTGATCTTGATGCCTTAGTCGCATCGTTACTCGCAAATCTCACGGGGCCAATTTATCAAGGCGGGGCTTTAAAGGCGAATGTCGCGCAGCAAGAAGCCATTTTGCGTGAACAGTTAGAAGCCTATGCAGGGGCAGCGCTAGGCGCTTATCTGGAAGTTGAAAATGCTCTAGATGCCGAGCAACGCCTATCGGAACAAGAAACGGCTTTGCGCATTTCTCTGAGCGAAGCTCAAAAGGCCGAAGAAAGATTAGAGTTGCGTTACACAGAAGGGCTTGTCACTATTCTAGAGTTGCTCGAAGCGCAGTCACGGCGCATCTCGGCGCAGGCTCAATTAATCAGTGCGCGTCAAGAACGTTTAGCCAATCGCGTGCGTATGCATGTGGCACTAGGCGGCGGCTTTGAAAGTGAAATTGGGACCTCAAGCTATGCCATTGCTAAGCTGGGGCCTTAAAGATAGATTGTTGAGTATGGACGCGCAGATTGAAAATTCAAATATACAGGGCTCATCAGCTTTGATGAGGAAAGTCTTACTTGTGGTGGGGCCGCTTCTTGTCTTGGGACTGTTCGCGCTTGTGCTTTTTCTGGTGGTTAAGCTCAATGATAAGCCCCCGCAAAAGAAAAACTCCTATACGACTTTGGCGGTTATGGCTGAATATGCCGTACGCGATAGCGTTAACCTTCGGGTGGTGACCCAAGGCGAGTCACGTCCGCAGACGGAGATTGACCTTGTGCCAGAAATTGGCGGGAAGATTGTTTATGTTTCTCCTAATTTTATTGAAGGCGGGCTTTTCAAAAAAGGTGAAACGCTTATCCGCATTGAAGATGCCGATTTCAAAGTCGCTGTTATTCGCGCCGAAGCGGGTGTGGCCCAAGCCGAGCAGGTTTTGGTGCGAGAGATGGCCGAAGGCGAAATTGCGCGGCAAGATTATGCAGAACTTGGACGCGGCGAGCCCAGCGATTTGGCTCTGCGTATTCCGCAACGCCGCCAGGCCGAAGCCTCATTGCTTTCGGCCAAAGCAGAGCTTGAATCCATGAAGCTACAATTAACGCGCACCGAAGTTAAAGCGCCTTTTAATGGGCGGGTGCGCACAAAGTCTTCCGATCTTGGTCAATTTGTAAGCCCTGGAAGGACCTTAGGGCGTATTTTCTCAACCGATATTTTCGAAGTACGCCTGCCGCTTACCGATGGTGATTTGGCCAAATTAGATTTACCGCTAGCCTTTGTGACCAAGGATCGCGCAAGCGCGCCACGCGTGGCGTTGAGCGCGACAATTGCAGGACAAACGCGCGAATGGGACGGGCGCATTATGCGCACAGATAGTGTCTATGATACGCAAACGCGCGCGCTTTTCGCGATTGCAGAAGTTGCTGATCCTTATGGCAAAGGGGCGTCAGAGGACGGCGTCCCGCTTGCCCCAGGCCTTTTTGTAACCGCGCAGCTTAATGGCAAAAAATATGATGACGTCATCATATTCTCAAGAGATGGCCTGCGCCCTGATGATAAAGTCTATGTTGTCAATAATGTTGGGCAAACCTCGATACGCACGGTAGATGTCCTGGATACGACGCCGGATATGGCTTTTCTTAAGGGCGGGGTAGAAGAGGGCGAACTTGTTGTGCTCTCTCCTATGGAAGCTTCGCGCGTGGAAATTCCGCTGAAAGTCTATGATATAAAAGACCCCTCGCGTCTCTTAGTTGACCCCCCCCGTCCTAGCGGCGCTAGCGCTAATTCTGCCACTGGCAGTCAGGGGTAGCTATGAAAGTGATTATTGCCTGGTTCGTTAAAAATCCTGTAGCTGCCAACCTTGTCATGGCGCTAATGTTTCTGATCGGTTTTCAGGGATATAATAATTTAAATCGAGAGTTTTTTCCGCAAACCTCGCTTAACGCGATGACAATTTCTACTACATGGCAGGGTGCCTCCCCGCGCGATGTGGAAGAACAAATCGTTATACGGCTTGAAGAAGCTGTGGATGGTCTAGACGGCATTGAGTCTATTGAGTCCCGCGCGCGGGAAGGTGTGGGAACGGTCACAATTAATACTCGCGCAAATGTTGATTTTGAAAAACTGTTCGATGAAGTCAAATCCAGAGTCGATGCGGTGCAAAACTTACCACAAGATTCGTTTCGTCCAGAGGTTAAGCGCCTCGAAGCGCGCCCTGATATTATGTTTTTAGCCCTGCACGGCAATATTGATAGGCTTGAATTGCAGCGTGAGGCAACGCAGCTTCGCCAGAAAATTACGGATTTGAAGGGGTTTCAGATTACTTCTCAAGTCAGTAAAATTGCAGAACAGGTTACGATTGAAATATCAGAAGAGGCTTTGCGTCAATATAATTTGACCTTTAGCCAAGTTGCGCAGGCAATCTCGGGAACCTCGGTTAACCTCTCAGCGGGAACAGTTCAGACTTCTGGCGGCAATCTACAGCTAAGAGCGCGTAACCTTGCCAATAGTGAAGAGGATTTTGGAAAAATTATTGTTCGCCAAACAGGTGATGGCGCTGTGATTCGCGTGCGCGATATTGCTAAAATAATTGACCGTTTTGAGGATAATGATTTTAACGCAACTTTCCGAGGAGAGAATACGGCTATCTTCGAGGTTAAGTCGCCAGATAACCTCAATATTTCAGAGGTAGGAAAGGCCATACGCATATTCGAAAAGGAGATTAACGAGACCCTTCGTCCTGAACTGACCTTTACGATATGGTCTGATGTCTCTGAGACTTTTGATAGCCGTATGGAACTTATCGGTAGCAATGCCTTCTCTGGTCTTGCTCTAGTTTTAATTATTCTGGTTTTATTCCTACGGCCCGCCGTCGCCATTTGGGTTACGATTGGCATTTTTGCCGCATTTATGGGCGCTATTGGTGTTGCGCCATATCTAGGCATTACGCTGAATATGATTTCGCTCTTTGCCTTTTTGCTCGTCATTGGGATTGTGGTTGATGATGCTATTGTTGTGGGCGAGTCTATTTATTTTCATGTTGAAAATGGCGTGGCGGGTGAGCGCGGCGCAATTGCGGGGGCCAATATGGTCGTTAAGCCCGTCTATTTTGGAGTCATCACAACCATAATGATGTTTATCCCCTTTATGCTTATAACAGGGCCTTGGCGCGGCGCGACGTCGCAAATTAGCCTTGTGGTCATTGCGGTCTTAATATTCTCTCTTATCGAAGCTTTCTTTATTCTTCCTGCCCATTTGCGCCATTTAAAGCCTGTGCCTGAGCATCAAGAAAACAGGTTGCTTCGGTTTCAGAACAAGATGGCCTCTGGCCTCACTGGATTTGCTAAAAAATGGTTTCGCCCCTTTATCGCGCAGCTTATTCGCTTTCGTTATTTTACGGTCGCGATATTTGTAGGCCTGTTTATTTTGGCCGTCGGTCTCTTAAGGTTTGGGTTTGTGCCAGTTTCATTTCTGCCCGAAGTTGAAACAGATAGGATTACTTTTGAGGCTCGCCTGCCTGAGGGTACGACTTTTGAGCGCATGGAACAAATTCGCCGTCAACTTGAAGCCGGGATAGTCAAACTAAATGAGAATACGAAAGAGGATTTCGGGGTCGATCATATACTCATTGAAAAACCAGGCGCGGTCACCAGCGGACGTACGGTCAATGCTTGGATGCAATTAATTGATTCTGATTATCGCAAGCATATCTCAACAAAATCCATAGCGGATAAATTAGAAGAATATGTCGGCCCCGTTCCCGATGCATATAGGGCGACTTATGGTACAACCCATAGCGAGGGAGGGGGGTCTAGCCGAGTCGGTTACGGTCTTGTGTCTTCAGACCCTGAAGCTCTTCGTATTGCTCTGCTTGAAATTAAGGAAGAGCTGGCAAGTTATGATATTGTCAAGCGCACTTTTGATAGTTTGGAAAGCTCCGCCTCCGAAGTGCACTTCACCCTAAAGCCTGGGGCTGAGACTTTAGGCATTACGCTAGCTGATGTGACACGCCAAGTGAGGGAAGCTTTTTTTGGGCGTGAGGTTCAGCGCTTGCCGCGCGGGGGCGAGGATGTCCGCGTCATGGTACGTTACCCAGAAGCCGCACGCGATTCTATTGATAGCCTTAAGAACTTACGCATACGAGCGCAAAATGGTGTCGAAGTGCCTGTCTATGCTGTGGCCGATGTCACCTTTACGGAAGGCGTTGGGCAAATTCGACGCCGTGATCGCCGCCGCCAAGAATTTGTTGGCGGGCATACGCGGGGCAAGCCTGAAGTCGTTGCGGAGCTTAAACGCGCTATGGAGGAAGAGTTTCTACCCGCGTGGCAATTGCGTCATCCCAATGTGAAACGGGTTAAGCGCGGCAATGATACGGTGCAGTCCGATATGGTTGCTGAACTTAAGGCCTCCTTTACCATTATTCTTTTGCTTATGTATGGCTTATTGGCCGTTGCCTTTAGATCATACGCTCAACCATTATTAATTGTTATAGCGCTGCCTTTTGCTTTTGTTGGCATGATTTTTGGCAACCTGATTACGGGTGTGTCTTTTGGGATGATGTCTATTTTCGGATTTTTTGCGGCCAGCGGCGTCGCGGTCAATGATAACCTCGTCCTAATTGATTATGTTAACCGCCTGCGGGACAAAGGCGTTGGCGCTTATCAAGCGATGCTCGATGCC
The DNA here is from genome assembly GCA_937995665.1 of uncultured Hellea sp. Classification (GTDB taxonomy): domain Bacteria; phylum Pseudomonadota; class Alphaproteobacteria; order Caulobacterales; family Maricaulaceae; genus Hellea. The sequence goes on from CALKIX010000049.1 coordinate 23,252, forward strand.
TGCGTGGCGCGCTTTAGGCCTATCTTGTTAACTTCGGTCACGACATTTGTTGGCATCACACCTATTTTGTTTGAGACCTCTACCCAAGCCGAGTTTTTAAAGCCGATGGTTGTGGCCTTGGCTTTTGGTGTCTTGTTTGATTTCTTCCTAACCTTAATGCTCGTGCCAGCGCTTTACGGCATTGGCGTTGACATTACGCGTTTTTTCCGCGGGTTATGGAGCGGCGAAAAGCAGCCGCCCTTTGGCTCAACCTATGATCCTGATATGGCGCTAGCTCTTGATGAGATAGAGCTGGATGCAGATGTTGAGGCAATGCTAAGTAAGGCGGACGGCAACTCGCCTCTGCCTGCGGAGTAAGGCTTAAGAGCCGTGGGTCCGCATAGCGCTGACCATGGCTTTGGCGCGGCCCGAGAAGCTATCCTCGCAAGCCGCGATTTGGCTGTAGCGGCGGCGTAATTTTCCGGGCACATCTTTAAGTGCTTTTTGGCCAAATTTTTCCGCCTTTGAATAAAGCTGAGAGAGCGCTGCGGCGGGGCCTTGGGCGGCGATAAAGCCAGTTCCAATAGTTACATCTTCGCTGGCATAATGGCGCTTATAGCCGTCGAGACCTGCGCCCAGATCAATTTTATCGTAGCCCATATCTGCACTGGCTTCTATCATCAGCTCTAAGAGCTGAATGCCGGGTGCATAATTGTGCAAGTCACTATCATAAGCGACGATCCAGCTATGGAAAGTTTGTCCATCAGTTAAACCTAAATCAACTGCCGCTAAACGATTACCAAAATATAGCGCATGCATATCACAGCGCAAAGGAGCCTTAGGCATGCGCCATAAATTATATAGCAGATCTAAAGTCCAGCCCGCAGATAGGACGTCATATTTACCCGTCATTTCAAACTTTTTGGTTTTCCATGCTATGAGCTGCTCAAAAACGGCTTTGTCCTGGCTTTTAAACTCACAGCGTATTTCGCCAATTTCCTCTGCGGCCTTGCGGGCGCGGCGGCGATTGCTTTTCAGGTGGCGGCGATAGCTACTATCGCGTTCGGCGCGCCATGCTTGGGCCCCTTGGGGCATATGCATCAATACGCCTTTATCTTTTGTCTGCTTAAAGGAAGACAGCTCAGGGTTCACGGCGGCGCTAAAATGATAGGCGCCAATGCCAGCTTGTTTCAAAAGCTCTGCAGGATCGAGCTCAGTCCCTGCATGGCAGATAAAGCCGTGATAATCGGTTAGAGGCGCGCCAACTGGGCGGGCAAATCCGCGGCCTTGAAGCGGCAGAAAGGCGAAAGGCAGGCCTTTTGTGTCATAGACGCAAAGCACACGCACATCATCGCACAGGGTCTCCACGGCTTGCGTATAGCCGATGTGAAAATAAGGGCTGTAAAGTGCAGTATTACCAGCGCGCATGGCTGCCCAAGCGGCAATATCGCGAGCTTCAAGCTCGCTTGCATTCTTAATTTTTACTATTGGTCTTTGACCCACCACGCCGTCTCCAGCTATATTATTGAAGGTTGAGCATAGCAAAAAAGAGTTAGAAACGATTTAAGATTTGGGCTTTTCTCGCCAAAAGCTGCAGATTAATCCTCATAAAGTGCGCGTCATTTATGCTTAAGAAAATTATTTCTTGAGGATATTATGGACCTGAATAGCCCGAATCTAAACATGCCCTATCTTGCGCCTGCACAGGCCCAGAAACACGTGACTCACAATGAAGCTTTGCGACAGCTTGACGCTATCGTACAGTTAAGCGTTACTGGGGTTGCAAATACGCCGCCAGAGGGCGTTCAGGCGGGGCAAAGGATCATTGTAGGTGCTGCGCCGTCAAATGATTTCGAAGGTCAGGTAAATAAGGTCGCTGCATTTCAAGATGGGGCTTGGGTGTTTTACCAAGCCAAGCCCGGGTGGCGGGCTTTTGTTGAAGACCTCTCAGAGCTTTATGTTTTTAAGGGCGATAGCTGGGAAAGCTTAACTTCTGGAGATTTGGACTCAGCCCAGATTTTTGGCGTGAATACGGCAGCGGATAATTTTAACCGGCTTGCAGTGAGGGCCCCCGCAACTCTGCTTGATAATGAAGGGGCAGGGCATCAATTAAAAGTCAATAAAGCAGTACAGACAGATACGGCGAGTTTGTTGTTTCAATCTGGGTATAGTGGCCACGCTGAAATGGGGCTGACGGGTAGTAATGACTTTCACTTAAAAACGAGTGCAGATGGCGTTCAATTCAGAGATAGCTTGATTGCTGATGCACAAAGCGGCGTTGTTGATTTTCCCTATGGAACAGATTCGGCGCAACGGGTTGTTCCTATGGATATATGCGGAGGTCCAGATGAGTATTATGGTTTTCCCAATACCACCTCGATAACCTATTTAAAAAGTACTTATAGCTTTATTCTGGGTAGGGTTATCTTTTCTGCAATCTATGTTGATCGTCAGTCTATACTCACAGGCGGCCTCGTTGCTCAATATGCCGCTAGTGCTACAGCAGGGTCATTAATGAGGGCAGGGTTGTACAAGATGGGCACTCCAGTTGGGGGGAGTTGGGATATCGGCGAACGTGTCGTAGATTTTGGCACTGTTCCGGCAGACACGGCTGACCAAAAAAACTTCACCTTAACAGCGCCTGTTACAGTGAAACCTGGTTGGTATCTGTCTGCGGTTGGGGTGAGTGGCGCCGGGGCAAAGGCGCGGATTTTGCGTAACTATCAGCCGCAGCTTAATTATATCGCTCCGCAGGGCGGAGGTACGGCTTCTGATTTTAGATTCGTAGGGCCTTCGCATTACATGTATAGTAATAACGCCAGTGAAATAATAAACGGTTTTCCAGAAACCTGGCCGGGGAATCCAGTGTTTGATATTGTTACATCGCAAAGCTATTCAATTCTTCCCTTTATACCTAAATGGCGATTTCAATAAATGTAATTTATCGGCAGGTGCTGCTTGGGCCCATATCGAAGTGAAAATGGTCATGATGGGCCGCGTTAAAGTCTGGACTCAAAGTCACTTTGAATATTTTACAGGCTTTCTTGCGCGCGGTGCGCAGGAACTGTCTGCGGCTTGCATTCTTACCGTTCCAATCTTTCTGAATAGATATGAGCGTGCCGTTACTCAGCTCAAATCCTGTAATGTCCCAAGCATTAGCAAAAGCGTGCTCGCTCCATTGACCTGAATTATTTCCGTTTTGGCGGCGGCAGCTATATGTGCCGAAATGGTGAATTTTTATAATATCCTGGTCAAAATATTCGCGCGATAAAATCTGTAATTCGCGCATCCAAATCCAAGCCCCTAGTGAAAGCGGGCATTGCATAGGAGCCATATTGGGCGAAAGGCTTATATTATGAGCGCTCGTAACATCACGCGCTATTGTCCAGCCGCAGCTATTATTGGGACGATTAGGCTTTGAGGGGGCTGAGCTTAGCTTATTCAGCCCATTGGCCATATCCATGCAGACAGAAGAAGGCGAGAGGCTAAGCCGTATGAATTGAGCCTTAGTTCCAAAGCCAAGCGGGGCTTGGGGGTTGAGCTTTCGCCATGGTAGATGTTGCTGCGGGATAAAATTATTAGCTGCTACGGCGCTGGCAGCGATCGCCGCGAGAATAACTATCTGCACGATAAGAGGCCGTTTCCACATGTAATTCTCTATAAGGCGCGGGCTTAATTTACTAAGCAAATGACTTGGGCAATGCGGCGTTCTCTGCGCAGGCGATCGGCCTCGAGGCCGTAGCTTTGCAGTGTCAGCGCCGTGGGCTTTTGCGTGTTTGCGCTAAATTTGCCCTTCAGGTTTGAAGGGGCCACCGTATAGATACGGCCACGGCGCGGACTTTCTGCAGAGACAACGCCGATAACTTCGCCGTCCTTATCCAAAACAGGTCCGCCCGAGAGCCCGCCTAAAGAGCCTCGTAGGCCGCGGCTTCGCCCAATTTCGGACCACGCGAGTATGGATTCATCAGAGCGATAACGCCCTCGAATAAGCAAACGGTTGCGCCCAATCAAAGTGCCGACGGCATCGCCCGGCTTGCCTTGTGGAAAGCCGAAGAAAAATCCGCGCTCACCGATTTGACGTTGGCTTGCAAGGTCATGGGCCAATGATTTGCGCCGCCAGCTTGATGTTAGTATCGCTGTGTCGCTGTTTGAAAAGACTTCGGCATTAACGCGTAAAATTTTCAAGCCGCCCACATCGATACCGACCTCATCACAGCTATCTACGACATGTCGGGCGGTCATCCATTTGCCATTATCGCTCATGGCGAAAGCTGTCCCAATTCCAGAGCGGGGTCTTTCAACAGCTACAATGATACGCTCATCGCGCGGGGTTTCGCTTGGTAACATTTCACCGAGCTCTGGCGGGGAATCTGGGGTGTCTATCTTCGTCGCTTTGTGCTTGGCATTTCCATATATCAGCAAGACAAGTGCAAGATAAATGAGCCAATCGGGGATCTTCGCCCTCATCTAATTAGCCTGAAATTGCGAAAGCTAAAATGAGTGAGCCGGCGAGTTTAAAGGCGGCCAATACGGTCGCTGCTGGAACTTCATTGTCAATAATGCGCTGTGGCATACCTACGAAAATTGCGTCGGTTAAGCGAAATAAAAAGAGCTGCAAAAAGAGACTTAACAGGCCCCAAATGGCCACATCAAAAAGGCCAATTTTATTGATAAGGCAGGCTGCCAGCGGCAGGGCGAGACTAATGACAAGGGCACTAAATGATACGGCGGCGGCCATATTGCCCTGCTGTACGAGCTCTAACTCCCTATGGGGTGTCAGTTTTACATATATGAAGAGTCCAATCAGATAGATGGCTGTAACCACTAATAGATAAAAAATAAGCCAAGGGAAGCCATTGGCAAGACTATCAAATGTTGGTGTCATGGACGCTGTTCCATTTTTACTCAAGCGCCCACACGCCTAGATTCAATCACTAAATGTCTGAGACTGGGCATAAACTCAAGCTAAATATTTAGGATTGTTGCTGTTTTTGTTCCGCTCTAATTTCACTGGCGCGGCGTTTTTCTGATTCTGACTTTAATTGCCCGCAAGCAGCCAGAATGTCTCGGCCTCGTGGCGTACGGATAGGCGAGGCATAGCCTGCACGGTTCACAATATCGGCGAAGCTTTCAATTGTTTCCCAATCTGAGCATTCATAATCACTGCCAGGCCAAGGGTTAAAGGGGATAAGATTGACCTTAGCGGGTATACCTTTGAGTAGATTTATAAGCTGCTTGGCGTGCTTAGGGCTGTCATTAACGCCTTTTAGCATCACATATTCAAAAGTGATGCGGCGCGAATTGGAGAGTCCTGGATAATCGCGACAGGCTTGCATCAGCTCCTTTAAAGGATATTTGCGGTTGATGGGCATGATTTGCTCGCGCAGCTCGTCATTAGCGGCGTGAAGCGAGATTGCCAGCATGGCAGAGGTGCGTGCGCCCATCGGCCCAATTTCGGGCACAACGCCAGAGGTCGAGACTGTGATGCGCCGCCGCCCAATGCCTAGGCCTTCAGGGTCACAAATAATGTCCAAACTATCGCCCACTTGCTGCGTGTTATAAAGCGGCTCGCCCATGCCCATAAAGACGATATTTGTCAGCTTGCGTTTTTCTTGAGTGGTCGGCCATTCACCAAGATCATCGCGCGCGGCAATCACTTGCAGCACGATTTCTTGGGCGGTGAGGTTGCGCACGAGCTTTTGAGTGCCTGTGTGGCAAAATTTGCATGTTAGCGTACAGCCCACTTGGGAGGAGACACAGAGCGCGCCAGTTTTAGATACATCTGGAATAAAGACGCTTTCAACTTCAACACCGGGCGACATCCTGATGAGATATTTACGGGTGCCGTCAACGCTGATTTGGCGTTCAATGATTTCGGGACGGGCGAGTGAAAAATGAGGTTCTAGCTTGGCCCTTAAACCTTTGGCGATATTGGTCATTTGCGCCCAATCCGTTACGCCGTAATTATATATCCAATGAAAAATTTGCTTTGTCCTCATACGGACTTTTTTGGGCTCAATACCAAAATCTGTCAGATGCTGTGCAATTTCCTTGCGCCCAAGGCCAACAAGCCGAATGCGCGCATCACTTTCGGTCGTTGCAATATCAGCATTAGATATGAGGGTTGTAGCCATATGGCGCGCTCAATAGCATAGCCTTAGCGTTTAGCCAGAATAAAATGGCAGCGTAAAATATCAGGCCTAGTTAAGGATGAGACCTTCATGCGGGCTATCGAGCACGAATGCTGGGATATCCACATTATAGCTTTTGCCGTCTGTATCTTCGACTTTATATGTCCCGCGCATCATGCCAGAGGGCGCCGTAAGGGGCGCGCCGCTTGTATAGCGAAAGACTTCGCCTGGGCGCACAACAGGCTTTTCTCCGACAACGCCTTTGCCATGAACTTCTTGGACTTGGCCGCGCGAGTCAGCAATCTGCCAAAAGCGCTCTGTTACGGTGAGATCTGTTGCGCCCTGATTATCAATTTCGACTGTATAGGCCCAAATATAACGTGATTCTGAAGGGCTTGACTGTTCAGCAAGAAATTCTGGCTCAACGCGGATGATGACATCTTTTGTACGCTGCTCAAACATTGGATAGTCTGATGACATCTCCAACTCCTAATTTTTTCAGCGTCTTATGATTAATCCGCCGCTCTCTTATTCATATTACTGCCTTGTTCATACGAGGCTGGCAAGTGATTTACCCAGCCAAGCCGCAAAATTTTCAGTTCATACTTGTGTCAGGCGAGTAGGGTGCTAATCCAAGAGTATGAAACAGGGGATTTTACCACAACAAGCCATAGAAGGCTTACTTGCGAGCGGGGCTATCATTGCCCCTGATATGGGGGGCGATGGCCATCCGTCTCAAGTACAGCCCGCCAGCCTTGATTTGCGCTTGGGTCATAAAGCTTACCGCTTACGCGCGAGCTTCTTGCCGGGGCAGGGCCGCACGGTCAGTGACTGCCTTGCGGATGTCCGGATGCATGAGGTAGATCTCTCGCAAGGCGCGGTTTTAGAAACGGGCTGTGTCTACCTTGTGCCGCTACAAGAGGCGCTGGCTCTGCCTAAAGACTTAAGCGCGGCGGCAAACCCGAAAAGCTCTACGGGACGGCTTGATGTCTTTACCCGCGTGATTTGCGACGGGGCGACGCAATTTGATGCCGTACCGGCTGCATATAAAGGCCCGCTCTATGTTGAGATCGCGCCGCGCACATTCTCAGTTCTGGTGCGCCCGGGCGACCGCCTTGTGCAGATGCGCTTTAGGCGTGGCCCGCTCAAGGTCTTGGAAACGCAAACGGTAAGCCTTGATTTAAGCGGCTTTGACGCAAGCGGCATTATTGGCTACCGCGCGCGCCGCCATGCTGGCTTGATTGATGTCTCTGGCGTTGGCGCGCATAAGGCGCGTGATTTTTGGGTGCCGCTCTATGCGGAAGGCGGAAAGCTCGTGCTCGATCCTGAAGAGTTTTACATTCTCGCCTCTAAAGAAGCGGTCTCTATCCCAGCAAATCAAGCGGCGGAAATGGCGCCGATTGCGACTGAAATTGGCGAGTTTCGTGCCCATTATGCGGGCTTTTTTGACCCTGGTTTTGGCGTGGCTGCGGCTGGCGGGGCGGGCTCGCGCGCCGTGCTTGAAGTGCGCGGGCGCGATGTGCCGTTCTTGATGCGCGATGGGCAGCCCGTGGCCAAGCTCTTATTCGAAGATATGAGCGAAACCCCTGCAAGCCTTTACGGGGCGAAGGGCTCGCATTACCAAGCACAAAGCCTAAAGCTCTCTAAGCATTTCACGCTTTAAGCTGAGCAGCTCGCCCCGCCCAGTACGCAGAATTTGGCGCAATGCGGGTGGTTTAATTGCACGGGGCCAAGGCTTTCTTTAAGGGTCTTACCTGTCTCAAATTGCACATCATCCCAAAGCAATGTGCAGGCTAACACACTGGCGCGGTCTTCGCCTTTACGGTGCACAACCATGCGCGAGCTTGAACACATCATGCTATCGGGATGCACATCTAAAATGCTCCAGCAGGCCACGGTGATTTCGGGCACATCCACGCTTTCGTCCATTTCAGGAAAGAGAATAGTTTTGGCAGGATCATGGGCATCAATATTCCAGCCTTGGGCTTTTATTAGCGCGTCATAACCCTCGCGCGCGGATTCTTCGCTTTCGGAAAACATAGCGCGTCCTGCGATATGCAAATCAAAACCATGCGCGGTTAGCCAGCCAAGGCCTGTAAGCGCACTATCAAAGCTGCCATCTCCGCGTTCCTCGTCGTGTCCGGCTTGCGTGAAGTGATCCAAGCTCACGCGCAGGGTCATTTTATCGGGGAAGCGCGCTTGTAAATCCAGCAAGCCTTTTTGCACACGCGGGCGCATCATAGGCTTCATCGCGTTGGTGAGTACAAGCAAGCTGTGCCCGCGCTCCAGCGCCATTTCAGACAGGCGGAGCATATGCGGGTTCAGATATGGCTCCCCGCCCGTAAAAGCGATTTCTATTTTTTCCTCATACATCTCGTCAATTTCGTCGAGATAGGGCGCCATATTTTCGGGCGTAAGATAGATGAAGTGATCGGCTGTGGGGCTGCTCTTAATATAGCAATTCGCGCATTCAATATTGCACTGCGAGCCAGAATTGAACCAAAGGGTTTCAAGCTTTTTGAAATAGACCGCCGCGCGCTTTTCGCCTTTGGCGGTTATGCGCGGGTCTTTGAATTTTTGGGGATCAAGCGGTGCGTTCATGGCGTATCTCTAGCAGACTCTTGCCGTAGGGCCACACACAATCACGTGAAAATAAAGCGATTATTCCCCGTGCGTGGCGTCCGCGAGGGATTTGACGAGGGCGAGAGCCGCATCCGTGCCCTCTTCATGCAATGTTTTGACAATCGCCGAGCCAACAACGACGCCGTCTGCATCTTTGGCCACTTCGCGCGCGCGCTCTGGTGTTTTCACGCCAAAGCCGACCACGACGGGAAGACTGGCGGCTTTGCGCACTTTGGCGACTTGCTCGCTTACAGAACCGGCCCCAGCAAAGCTAGCCCCCGTAATGCCCGTCATAGAGACATAATAGACAAAGCCCTTTGTGCCCGCGACCACGCGAGGCAAGCGCGCTTCATCCGTTGTCGGTGTGGCTAGGCGGATAAGGGCAAGATCATACGCGGCGAAAGCCTCGCGCAGCGCAGCATCTTCTTCGGGCGGCAGATCCACAATAATCGCCCCGTCAACGCCCGCCGCCTTGGCCTGCGCGGCAAAATTGGCATAGCCCATATGGTGGACAGGATTGCAATAGCCCATAATGATGAGCGGAGTTGTGTCGTTCGTTTTACGAAACTCTGCCGCCATTTCGAGGATGGTCGTCAGTGTTGTGCCCGCGGCAAGGCTGCGAAGCCCCGCCTCTTCAATGGTCGGCCCGTCCGCAGCAGGGTCAGTAAAGGGCATGCCGAGCTCGATAATATCCACGCCATTTTCAGGCAGAGCGTTGAGCACTTTTTGCGAGGTCGCGCGGTCAGGGTCGCCCCCCATAATATAGGCCACAAAGGCAGCTTGTCCCTTGGCTTTGCGGTTAGCGAAAGTTTGGTCGATTCTTTGGGTCATTAATATGCTTTCCCATTTTCGGCCTCTGTGCCTTCGCTAATATGCTCACCCAGCGCGTCCGCAATCGTGAAGACATCTTTATCGCCGCGTCCGCACATATTCATGATGATAAGCCCGTCTTTGCCGAGCTCTTTGGCAAGGTCGACGGTGCGCGGGATGGCGTGGGAGGGCTCGAGCGCAGGCAGGATGCCTTCAAGGCGCGCGCATTCTTGGAACCAATGCAGGGCTTCATCATCTGTGGCGCTGACATATTCCGCGCGGCCAATATCGTGCAGGTGCGAGTGCTCTGGCCCTATGCCGGGATAATCTAGCCCCGCCGAGATTGAATGGGCATCTTTAATTTGGCCATGCTCATCTTGGAGCAAGTAAGTGCGGTTACCATGGAGAACCCCCGGCGTGCCGCCCGTTAGGCTGGCCGCGTGCAATCCGCTATCCACGCCGCGTCCTGCGGCCTCAACGCCAATCAGACGCACGCTTTCCTCACCCACAAAATCATGGAACAGGCCCATCGCATTCGAGCCCCCGCCAATACAGGCGACCACCGCCTCAGGCAATCGGCCTTCCGCGTCTAGGATTTGGGCTTTGGCTTCGCGGCCAATAATCGCTTGGAAGTCACGTACCATAGCCGGGTAAGGGTGCGGGCCTGCGACTGTGCCGATACAGTAAAATGTATCTCCAACATTGGTCACCCAATCGCGCAGAGCTTCATTCATCGCGTCTTTAAGCGTGGCGGTGCCGCTATGCACGGCGCGCACTTCGGCGCCGAGTAAGCGCATACGAAAGACATTAGGCTTTTGGCGCACAATATCTGTCGCGCCCATATAGACGATGCAGTCCATGCCAAGGCGCGCGGCAACAGTTGCCGTAGCCACGCCATGCTGGCCTGCGCCCGTCTCGGCAATGATACGCTTTTTGCCCATACGTTTGGCGAGCAAAAGCTGGCCCATACAATTATTAATCTTATGCGCGCCTGTGTGGTTAAGCTCATCGCGCTTAAAATAAATCTTCGCCCCGCCAGT
>CALKIX010000050.1 GCA_937995665.1 uncultured Hellea sp.
ACATATATACAAATCAGCTACTTAGCCACAAAAGTGACAAGTTAGAAATTAACTATTTATTACCCATATCACCCCACTTCCTTGGACAGAGTTCTTACACGCTCACATTATTACCATTTTTGGGGAACAGTATTGATGACAAATATGTGGATGATTATAGCCGCGATGATGGTGTTCATGATGCAGGCTGGATTTTTATTAATTGAAGCCGGGTCAGTTCGCAGCAAGAACTCTGTCAATGTAGCGCAAAAAAATATCTCGGATATGCTTATCTGCGTCTTGCTTTATTCCCTTATTGGATTTGGCGTAATGTATGGCCTAACCGTTGGGGGCTATATAGGGACAGGCGGCGTGAAAGCGGTCCTAGAAGAAAATGGCGGATGGCCCACGCTTTTGATTTTTAACCTCGCCTTTTGCTCAGTCATTGCCACCATCGTTTCAGGCGCAGTCGCCGAGCGTATGCGCATCGGGGCTTATCTTGTCAGTACAGCCCTTATCGCCACAGTTGTTTATCCCGTCTTTGGGCATTGGACATGGGGCAACACAATCATTGAATCTAACGTAGCATTTTTAGCCAATCTTGGTTTTATCGACCATGCAGGCGGCATTGCTATTCACGCCCTAGGCGGCGCTTACGCCCTTGCAGCCATTTTAGTCCTTGGCCCGCGCATGGGCCGCTTTGACGCGGCAGGGAACGTTCGGCCCATAACAGGACATTCCAGCGTTCTAGCCTTAGCTGGCGCGCTTATTTTGTTTTTAACATGGATACCGTTTAACACAGGCGTACTTAACCCAGGCAGCCAAGCTTTTTCTGACGCCGCCCTTGCCACAGTCATTGCGGGCGCGGCGGGCGGATTAGCGGGTAAAGCAATTGGATTCTTTTTGCATGATAAAGTCATGGACCCTACCGCTAGCTTTAACGGGCTTCTGGGCGGCTTGGTGGCCATAACCGCAGGCGTCACATTTGTTGGTCCTTTTGGCGCGGCAGCCTTAGGCGCGGCTGGCGGATTTATGGCAATTCTTTCCAATCACGTCCTTTTACACAAATTCAAGATTGATGACCCAGTCGGCGTTGTTGGCGTTCACGGTATCGCAGGGCTTATTGGTGGCATCGCTTTTCCATTTTTTGCTGTAACAGATATGCCCGCTGGCGATGTGATGGCGCAAGTCACCGCCCAAGGCATTGGCGCAATCTCCTGTCTCGCTTGGGGCATGGGCACAGGCGCGATTATCTTTGCCGTTATGAAAAAGCTAGGAGTGCTTCGCGTAACAAAGGCTCAGGAGCATCTTGGCCTTAACTTTGGTGAGCACCAAGCCGGAATCTCAAAGGAAAAAATGGAGAAAGCCTATGAGGCTTCGGTCGAAGCCATGCAAGGGGTGAGCGCTTCAACCGCACTGATGCCTATGTCAGAAATAGGTTATGCTCTATCGCATATGACGGAAGAAAATATTAGCAAAAACGAGGAAATGGCAAAGGCCTTTCAATTATACCAAGGCGCGGCGGAGTCTCTGACGGATGGTATAATAACTTATAGCCCGGATGGCAGAATAATTCAGCTCAATTCTGCCCTTGAAGACATCATGCGCGATTGCGGTTTTGAGTGTAGAATCGGCATGAGTTGCAAAGACGTCATGACCGAGCTTGTTAAGTCTGGCGCCTATAAGGTCGACTTTGCTGATTTAACACAAGAAGAATGGCTAGAGCAGAACACGCAATTCCTTGAAGGCATAGACGTAGAAGATAAAGAGTTCACTTCTCAATCAAACCGCCGCTATTTATTCCGTATTCGCAACATCCAAGCTGGCGGCCAGATTGCGACTGTAACAGATATTAGCACAATTAAACTCGCGCTAGAAAAGGCCGAGCAAGCAGAGCGGGCAAAATCAGAATTTCTGGCCAATATGAGTCATGAAATTAGAACCCCAATGAACGGCATCATTGGTATGACGGAGCTCTTAGCCATTGGAGATCTTACGCCGCGCCAAGAGCACTTTGTCGAGACGATTACGAAATCAGGTAATGCCTTAATGAAAATCATCAATGACATTCTTGATTTTTCAAAAATTGATGCAGGGAAAGTCAAACTCTCTCCTATCCCATTCGTTTTGCGCGAGTCCATTGAAGATGTAACGACGATGCTCTCAAGCGCCGTGGGCGAGAAGAATATAGATCTTCTATTACGCATGCAGCCTGATTTGCCGCGCACATATCTGGGTGATGTTGGCCGTCTACGTCAGGTCATGACAAACCTGATTGGCAATGCGTTGAAATTTACGCATTTCGGCCATGTGCTTGTAGATATTTCAGGCCAAGATAAAGGGACTAATGTTGATCTTACAATTAAAGTCCAGGACACGGGCATAGGTATCCCCGCGGATCAAGTCAAAGATGTGTTTGAAAAGTTCAGACAAGTCGACAGTTCATCCACACGTGAATTTGAAGGCACAGGTCTGGGCCTGAGCATTTCGTCTAACCTTATTACTCTTATGGGCGGCACAATTTCAGTGGAAAGCGAAGAAGGCAAAGGGAGTACTTTTACAATTAACCTTACACTGCCAAAGCATGAGGATTTGGAAAAAGCTCGCAAAGTCCCCGTTGAAATCATCGGCGCGAACATCCTGATTGTGGATGACAATGCAGTTAACCGTAATATTTTAAACGAGCAAATCAAGCATTGGAAGTGCCGCTCTATTGCAGTGGATAGCGGCCAAAAAGCCCTTATGGTTCTGGAAAATGCGATGTCTAAAAACATCAAAATTGATTTAATTATTGCAGATTATCACATGCCCGGCATGAACGGCGAGGACATGTTCTATGCGATAAGAAACAATCAGAATTATGCAAACATCCCAATTGTGATGCTGACCTCAGTCAATGAAGATCACATGACGCAGCGCCTTTTGAAAAAAGGCCTCAATGCGATGTTAACGAAACCAGCGCGGGCCTCACATCTACTCGACACAATCACGTCGACTTTATTTGAAGCCCAGGGTTTGTCTGGTGCTGTTTCGCCAAAAGCCGCACCAGCACCATCACCTGCTGCTATGGCAGCCCCTAAGCCCGCTACGACTGACTTGCATAATCCAGAGGCAATACCCCTACCTGAGGCCTTAACGCGGACGCAAAGTGTTACGCCCGGCGCGCTGGATATTCTTATCGCTGAGGATAATGAAACAAATCAGATTTACATCCGCTATATTATGGATGAAATTGGCGTATCTTATAAAATTGTTCCTAATGGCCGCGCGGCGGTTGATTATTGGAAGAGCCATAAGCCCGCTATGATATTGATGGACGTCTCTATGCCTGAAATGAATGGCTATGAGGCAACCCGAGCCATTCGCGTCCATGAGGCCAAACATATCCTTGCGCCAACGCCTATCATCGCGGTGACAGCTCATACACTTATGGGCGATGAGCAGAAGTGCCTTGATGCAGGCATGGATGATTACCTCACAAAGCCTGTCTCCATTGAGAGCTTAAAAGCGAAAATACAGCAATGGGGCAATTTCCCCATTAGCAAAGCACAAATGAAGTAAATACCTAATCCTTATTTGGCCGAAAACCTCGCCCGAATAAGGATTGACAGCGCAGGGCTTGCCGCCTATATCGCCTCCAATTCCGCGCAGTTGTAAATCTGCGCTCCGCGCTGTGCATGATGCAGACGGGGTCCCGTGGTCGACGTGTTACGTTCACCGCGGCCTTTCTGCATTGGCCATTTGATAAAGGTAAAACGCTTGTTTGATGCGTTAGGTGATAAACTCTCTGGTGTCTTTGACACCCTTACGGGGCGCGGCGCGCTTTCCGAAAAGGATGTCAATGCGGCCATGCGCGAAATTCGCATTGCCCTGCTAGAAGCTGACGTCGCCCTGCCCGTCGTAAAAGACTTCATCAGCAAAATCAAAACCGAAGCCGTTGGCGAGAAAGTCATCAAATCGGTTAAGCCAGGGCAGCAAATTGTCAAAGTCGTTCATGACAGCCTTGTGCAAATGCTGGGCGGCACGCTCTCCGAAGAATCCGCAGACATTGAAGCCGCAGAAGTCTCCTCACAGCTAAATCTCTCAGGCCGCCCGCCTGTCGCCATTCTCATGGCGGGGCTACAAGGCTCGGGTAAGACGACCTCTACGGGCAAAATCGGTAAGTTCCTAAAAGAAAAAGGCAAGCGCAAAGTTCTGCTAGCCTCACTCGATACAAACCGCCCCGCCGCAATGGAGCAGCTGGGTATGCTGGCTGAGCAAACGGGAACAGGGTTCCTGCCTATTGTGAAAGGCCAAAGCGCGCTTCAAATTGCCAAGCGCGCCATGAGCGAAGGCAAAAAAGGCGGCTATGATGTCGTCTTCCTCGATACGGCGGGCCGCACCACGATCAATGATGAGTTGATGGACGAAGTTGCAGCCATTGCCAAAGAAACGCAGCCTATTGAAACGCTATTGGTCGCTGATGCCCTCACGGGCCAAGACGCGGTTGAGACAGCCAAGCGCTTTCATGCGCGCCTTCCGCTCACGGGCCTTGTGCTTACGCGGATTGACGGCGATGGACGCGGCGGCGCGGCCCTCTCTATGCGCGCGGTCACAGGCCTGCCGATTAAATTCCTCGGCACGGGCGAGAAGCTCGACGCGCTCGAAGCCTTTGATGCCCAGCGCCTTGCGGGCCGTATCCTCGGCCAAGGAGATATTGTCTCCCTCGTTGAAAAAGCCTCGCAGGTTATTGACGAGAAAGAAGCAGCCAAAACCGCCGAGAAAATGCGCAAAGGTACATTTGATCTGGAAGACCTTGGCAAGCAGCTCGGCCAAATGCAGAAAATGGGCGGCATGGGCGGCCTGATGAAAATGCTCCCCGGCATGGGCAAAATGAAAAAGCAGATTGATGCGGCGGGCGGCGTTGATGATAAGCTTTTAAAGCAGCAACAAGCCATTATTCTGTCTATGACCCCAGAAGAGCGCCGCAACCCAGCACTCCTAAAAGCCTCTCGCAAAAAGCGTATCGCGGCAGGCTCTGGCATGTCCGTTCAAGAGGTCAATAAGCTGCTTAAAATGCACCGCCAAATGTCTGACATGATGAAGAAGATGGGCAAAGGCGGCATGGCCGGGATGATGCAAGCGATGGGCGGAATGCCTGGCATGCCTAAAATGCCCGGCGGCATGATGCCCGGTAAAGGCGGCATGCCTGACCCTGCTGACATCACGCCAGAACAGCTTGAAGAGCTTAAAAAACAAATGGGAGGTATGCCAAAGCTACCGGGCCTAGGCGGGCTTGGAAGCGGCGGAGGTCTTCCCGGTCTTGGCGGAGGCAAACCCAAGCTTCCCGGCATTGGCGGGCTGCCCTTTGGAAATAAAAAGAAATAACGAAACATGAAATTTGAATTGCTAGACTAAAAGGAAAACCTCATGGCACTTAAAATCAGACTGGCCCGTCACGGCGCCAAAAAACGTCCTTTCTACCGTATCGTAATTGCGGATTCACGCGCACCGCGCGATGGCCGTTTCATCGAAATCGTTGGACGCTACAACCCAATGCTTCCAAAAGATAGCGAGCAGCGCGTCGTGCTTGACGTTGAAAAATGTCAAGAATGGCTCAAAAAAGGCGCGCGCCCAACAGACCGCGTTGCGCGTTTCTTAGCCGCTGCTGGCATCTGGGAATGGAAAGCGGGTAACAACCCAATTAAAGGTAAGCCAGGCGCCAAAGCTGAACAGCTTATCATTGACCGTAAAGAAAAAGAAGAAGCCCGCAAGGAGCGCGAAGCAGAGGCAGCTGAAGCCGCTAAAGCCGCAGCCGCAGCCGCTGAGCTTGCGGCTAAAGAAGCTGAAGAGGCCGCTAAAGCCGCGCCTGCTGAAGACGAAGCGCCCGCTGAGGATGCGCCTGCGGCTGAAGAAGCTCCTGCCGAAGAGGCAAAGGCCGAAGAAGCGTAGTCTTTTTCACAAAAAGCTATTGAACCGAAAGCCCCCCCCGCGTGCTTTCGGTTTTTTTATGCCTCATTGTCGCCGGAAGAGTTTCCCTTGTGCCCGCGCCATTAGCCGCTACAACGCCCTCATGTATGGCTATACGCTCATAGAAGTTGGACTGCTTATTCTCGCGGGGATTGCCACGGGATTTGTGAATGTGTTTGCCGGCGGCGGCTCTATGTTCTCTGTTCCCGCGCTTATCTTCCTTGGCATCCCCGGCCCTGTGGCTAACGGCACTAACCGCATTGCGATTGTCGCCCAGACGGCAGCGTCTGTGCTTGCCTTTAAGCGCAAAGGCTTTTCAGACTTTAAGCTCTCCGCCAGCCTGTCCTTGTTCACGCTGCCGGGGGCTATTATTGGCGCTTTTAGTGCGACTAAGATTAGAAACTCCGATTTCAATGTCATCCTTGCCGGCGTGATGGTTATCGTTATGGCGCTGACTTTCATTGGTCAAAAGAACAAAAAAGCCTTGCCCTCTGAAGGGCCTGACACATCCCAAATGAGCACAATACTGCCCAGCCGCGCGCGGCTGATTTGGGGGCACCTTGCGATGGTGGTGCTCGGTTTTTGGGGCGGTTTTATTCAAATCGGCGCGGGCTTCATTCTAATCCCTATCCTGCACCGGATTATGGGGTTTGATCTGCTGCGCACCAATGTCAATAAGGTGATGATTTCATTCCTCTATACTGTGGTCACTCTAGTAGTCTTTGCGCGCGAATTAGAGATTGCTTGGGCAGCAGGGCTCTTTGTGGCTTTGGGCACAATTATTGGCAGTTCTATCGCCGTGCAGTCTCATGTGACCAAAGGCAATGATTTTGTGCGCTGGATGATAAATGCCATTTTGGCCGTCTTCATCATCAAGCTGCTCTTATTTACGGGCTAGGCTCTATTCTGGGCTTAGCGCGTGGAAGATATAATTTCCGCCGCGATTCACGAGAAACATAATCGGCGCATCATATTCTTTGGCCGCTTCTACCGCCTCTTCAAAGGCCTTAGGCGAGTCCACAGGCTCAAAGCCCACTTCTTCGATAATATCGCCCGTGAGAATTTTTCCGCTCGCCTCGGCCTTTTTATCAACTTTGACTACGCGCACGCCTTCGATGCTGTCTTTGATGCGGTATTTCTTACGCGCCTCATCTCTCAGGGCTTCAACGGATATGCCCATAGCGACGCGGTCAATATCGGCCTGCTCTTGCGCGCGGCGCTTTTCTTCGGCTTCATTGACTTTCTCTTTCAAGCGTTCAATCGTGACTTTCGCCGTCTTAGTCTTACGTTTGCGAATATAGGTCACGTCCAAAACTTCGTCGATTTTCGCCTCAGCAATTTTGCGCGAGAGGAGCCGCGAGCTTTCAAGACGCTCCCCGCCAAGCTCTGTAATGAGGTCACCCTTTTGCAGGCCAGCCTTATCGGCAGGCGAGTCTTTGACCACAGAGGTCAGCAGCGCGCCGTAAGTTTCTTTAAGGCCATAGCTCTTGGCAATGGCATTGCTAACTTTTTGCGGGCGTACGCCTAGATAGCCGCGCCGCGTCTCGCCAAACTCGCGCAGCTGATCCACCACAGAGCTCGCCAGATCTGCGGGCACAGAAAAGCTAATCCCGACGCTATAGCCCGTAGGCGAGAGAATGGCCGTATTCACGCCAATCACATCGCCGGCCATATTAAAGAGCGGGCCTCCAGAATTGCCTTTATTAATCGCCACATCGGTTTGGATGAAGTCATCATAAGAGCCGTGGGAGATATCGCGGTTACGCGCAGAGATAATCCCCGCCGCGACAGAACCCGCATAGCCAAAGGGGTTACCAATCGCCATGACCCACTCTCCAACCTCGGCCTTATCGGAATCGCCAAAATTCACAAAGGGAATATCTTCGGCGGATTCGATTTTTAAAAGCGCGATATCTGTTGCGGGGTCGCGCCCCAAAAGTTCAGCCTCATAAGTATCGCCATTAGGGAATGTCACCTCGATAAGGTCAGCGCCTTCGATGACGTGATTATTAGTGACGATATAGCCCTCTTTATCGACCACAAAGCCAGAGCCGAGTGATTTAGACACGCGGCCATTTTGCCCTGCCCCGCCGCCAAAAAAGTCGTTAAAGCGTTCAAGCGGTGAGCCTTTGGGGAATGCGGGCGCGTCTTCGGTGTTAACACTAACGGTCTGCGCGGTGGAAATATTGACCACGGCGGGCGAGAGCTGCTTGGCGAGCTCGCTAAATCCATCGGGCACGCCGCGCGCAAAAGCGGCGTCATTTAGCGGCGCTAAAGCGGCCGCGCTTGCGATTAAGAGGGATAAGGCGATCTGTTTCATCATGGAATTACATTACCTGTTAAACTGCAAATGCCAAGCGCGGGGCGCATCTATAGCGATGAATATTTTGTCAGCTCGCCACATTCAGTGCAAAGGCCAAAAGCGCCACCCCAAGGGCCACGCAAGCTAAGCCGCCGCGGTGCAAATCCTTATCGCTGAGCTGCTGCATCATCTGGGCATATCCCCGACGCGCTTGGCTAGGGAAAATCGCCCAAATCACGCCTTCAAAAGCCAAGGCCCCGCCCAAGGCGATGAGCAAAACCAGACCTAAGCTCATGCCATCGGCCTAGCGGCGGCCCGGGCCGCGCTGATTATCAAGGTATCCTAAGAAATCAGAATCTGGCGAGAGCACATAAGTCGTATTATTGCCAAGACCCTTTACATAAGCGTCCATAGACCGCGAAAAGGCAAAGAACTCTGGATCTAGGTTATAAGCATCGGCATAGATTGCATTACGCTCTTGGTCGCCTTGGCCGCGAATAATCTCGGCCTTTTGCTGGGCTTCCGCGCGGATAACCGTAGCAGTCTTTTGAGCGGTAGCGCGAATTTCTTGCGCGCGCTCCTCGCCCTCAGCGCGAATACCAGAGGCTTCTTGCTGACGCTGCGTTACCATACGCTGGAAAACACGTTGGGCATTTTCTTGCGGCAAGTCAGCGCGCTTAATACGCACATCAATAATCTCAACCCCAAAGTTTTTATCTTTGGCAACGGCGTTAGAGACGTTTTGAATTTCAGCCATAAGCTCGGCACGGCGACCCGCGATAATTTCTGGCGTATCGACACGGCCCAGCACATCACGCAAGGTCGAATCCATAATGGATTGAAGCTGGAACTGCGCGCCGCGTTCTGTTTGCAAAGCTTCGTAAAAGCGAATCGGATCCGTGATGCGGTAACGCACAAAGGCATCCACAACGAGGCGTTCTTGGTCAGCCGCCAAAAGCTCAACAGGTTGAAGATCAACCTCGAGATTACGGCGATCAAGCCTGACCACATTTTCATATGGCATTTTAAACTTCAGCCCCGCATCAGATTCCTGACCCCAGCTATTTTCAACACGTTTAGCCTCGCCGAATTGGAAGACGATCGCTTGTTCCCACTGCTTCACCGTAAAGGTACAGGTCACAAAAATAAGAAGTAATATGCCCAATAGGACGAGTAAGACGGATGCGTTACGCATTATTGGCCTCCCTTATTTCTTTGGAGTTGGTCGAGCGGTAGATAAGGTACGATGCCGCTACCCGCATCGCTATCTAAAACGATTTTCTCAGCAGGGCCATAGACCTGTTCAATCGTTTCAAGATACATGCGCTGGCGCGTGACCTTAGGCGCCGCTTTATATTCTTTATAAATCAAGCGGAAGCGCTCAGCCTCACCTTTGGCCTCGGCCACAACCTTGCCCTTATAGGCTTCGGCATCTTGGATAATCTGAGCCGCCTCACCGCGGGCTCTTGGGATAAGATCATTTTGAACCGCGGTGGCTTGGTTGACGACTGTTTCCGCATCTTGAGCGGCGTTGACAACATCGCGAAACGCGGCCACAACTTCGCCTTCAGGCGGGTCAGCTTTCTGCAGCTGAACTTCGACGATTTCAACGCCAGCTTCATATTCATCCAAAGTGACCTGCATAAGGTCGCGCACAGCAATCGTAATCGTAAGGCGGTCCGTTGTAATAATTTTCTCAAGCTCGTTTTTACCAACGATTTCGCGCATTGCGCTTTCCGCCACGGCGCGAACAGCAACGCGTGTTTCATCAACGTTAAAGATAAAATTATTCAAATCTTTGATGCGCCAAAGAACCGTAAAATCAATATCAACGATATTCTCATCGCCGGTTAACATCAGGCTTTGCCCGCGAGAGCCGCCAATTTCTTCTTTTTGGACAACCTCAGTCTCGCGCTTAATCACCGTCTCAACGGGCGAAGGCAGCTTGAACTTTAGGCCTGGCGTTTCTGTACGTACATATTCACCAAAGCGCAGCACAACGGCGCGCTCTGTTTGGTCGACGGTGTAAACCATAGAGACAAGCATCATAAGCGCGCCCACAATGAGCACGAGGCCAAAGGGACCAAATTTTTGCAACGGGTTATTGGGGTTATTTCGCCCCCCGCCAAAACCATTGCCCCCGCCGCCCGTTTTGCGCACGCGAGTCTTAAAGCCTTGAATGACGTTTTCCAGGTCAGGCGAGGCATCCCCTGCTTTGGGCCGCGAACGATCAGGCTTACCGCCGCCGCCCCACGGATTATTACCTTTTTTGCCGCCATTGCCCCACGGGCTTTTATTGTCAGCCATGATGTCTCCAAAATTAACTAAATACTATGTGGCGTGCGCAGGCGCGTTTAGCAAGGTGGTTCAGTGAAAAAACCTACTTACGGTCATAGATTTTTACGCTGAAAGGGTAATCATCTTTGGACCCTTGGATATAGCTCGCCTCAGAGGTGAGTTTCCATTGATCCGCACGCACCACGGGGAAATGCGCATCCCCCGTAATCATAGCGTCGACCTCTGTGATATACATGCGCGCGCAATAGCGCATCAGGCTGACATAAAGTTTAGCCCCGCCAATGAGCATAATTTCGTCTGCGCCTGTCTCCCCCGCAATCTCAAAACCGCGCCCAATCATGGCGTGCACATCGGTAAAGACTTCCGCCTTGGGCGCTTTATAAGCGCTATTGCGCGTTAAAACGAGATTGGCACGCCCCGGCAATGGAAAAGGCAAGCTCTCCCATGTCACCCGCCCCATGAGAACGGGCTTGCCGAGCGTTGTTTTCTTGAAAAACTTAAGGTCGGATGACAGCCGCCACGGCAAATCGCCATCAACGCCGATGACATTATTACGGGACTTGGCCACGATTAAAGAAAGCTTTGGATGAATCGTCATAATTTACGGGTTACACCGCCCAGAGGCTTAGGTATAGTGACCTTATGTCAAACACTGCCCAAAAAGAGCCCCCTAAAACCAGCCTGCGTTTTATCAAATATACGCTGATTTATATTCTGCTCATCCCTTTCATTAATTGGAGTTTCACATGGGCACCTATGGTGGCCTTGCCGGGGCTAGCGGCATGGGCCTTTAATCCCGTCACTATTGTGACTGGCCTCGTATTGGTCGCGCGCGATTTTTCGCAAAGAGAGATTGGCCATGAGGTTCTGGTTGCGATGGGGCTGGCGCT
The DNA here is from genome assembly GCA_937995665.1 of uncultured Hellea sp. Lineage (GTDB taxonomy): Bacteria > Pseudomonadota > Alphaproteobacteria > Caulobacterales > Maricaulaceae > Hellea. The sequence goes on from CALKIX010000050.1 coordinate 11,419, forward strand.
GTTTCTGACTTACGTAACAAGCGGGGGCGCATTGGCGCTGGCGAGCGGGGCGGCATTTTTAATCTCAGAGCTTGTCGATTACGCGCTCTTCACCTTCACCAAATATAAGCTCTCAACACGGGTGCTGCTCTCCTCCGCCCTCGCGGCGCCCATAGACACCACCGCTTTTCTCTACGGGGCCAGCTTCATCCGCGATGGCCAATTAACCGCGCCTAATATCATCATGAGCGTGGGCGGAAAAATGGTCGGCGCCATTATCATCTGGTGGCTAATTAAGCAGCGTATGGAACGTACTCACCCCTAATGCGCGTTGCGCTTATCCCAATAGGTATAAAGCCCAATGCCTACAAATGTAATGAGCGTTCCCACACCGTCATAAAAGCTAAACGGCTCGCCCAATATATAAATAGCCAGCAGAATAGTTGAGATGGGCGCAATCATCCCGAGCGCCGCCGAGGCTTGGGGGCCAATACGGCCAATAGCGAGATTAACTAAAAATGAAGGCAGCAAAGTTGAGAAAATACCAAGGCACAAACCAAGCCACCATATACGCGCGGGCAAGGCAAGGCTTTGGGCCGCGTCGCCTATAATCACATTCTCAATCATAAAATGCACAAATATTGCCGTGCCAGCCCCCAGCATCGCGCAGCAGGTAAATAGTGGGCTTCCCATACGCATGATGAGCGGCTTGGCAAAAAGCTGAAAGAAAGCAAAAAGCGCAGCGCAGGATAAAACCAAAGCCGTACCCAGGGGCACATTTTGGCCTACCGCAATATCTCCACCTGTAAAAATGACGGCAATGCCCGCATAGGCAATAAGTATCGCGATTATGGCCTGTCCCGTTAGGCGCTTGCCAAAAAACATCGCGCCAAAAATGAAAACAAATATCGGATAGGTGAAAAGTAAAAGCCGCTCGAGCTGCGCCGTGATATATTTTGTTCCCTCAATATCAAGCCACGCACAAATATAATAGCCTAGCATCCCGGTGAGCACTGCAAGGCCATAATCTTTAAAAGCGAGGGCTGGCGCGCCGGCCATTCGGCGTCGGCGCAGAATCCAAATTAAAATAGCGATGTAAAAGGGTGCAGAGACACCCAGACGCAGCGCCATAATCGTAATGGCTTCCAGTTGGTTCTCGGCCATGCCAGCGCTAGGCTGATAGGCCAGCTTGACAAAGATTACCTTAGAGGAAAACAAGATTGTGCCCAAAAGGGCAAAAACATAGCCCCAATGACGCCCGCTCATTGCGCGAGGCTTTTCCGCTGTGACTAGAGGCGCACTAAGCTCTCGTAATGTGCTTTTCACCCTCGTCTCCGTGCTTTAAAAAAGGCTTTTAGTTCATCTGCACATTCTTGAGCTAAGACCCCGCCAGTCACAATAGGCTTGTGATGGCAGGTCGGCTGTTTGAAAAATTCAACGCCATTATCCACCGCGCCGCCTTTTTCATCGCTCGCGCCATAGACCACGCGCGCTAGGCGCGCATTTGAAATCGCGCCCGCACACATCGTGCAAGGCTCGAGCGTTACATAGAGCGTTAGCCCCCCTAGCCTGTAATTGCCCGTCAGATAAGCAGCATCACGCAACGCCAGCACTTCGGCATGGGCCGTTGGATCGCAGATACCGATAGGCGCATTAGAGGCGCGGGCGATAATATCGCCCGCAGCATTGACAATCACCGCGCCAACGGGCACTTCCCCGCGCCGAGATGCCGCTTGCGCTTGCCCTAGGGCTTGCCGCATATAGTCTTCATCATTCATGCCTCCTCTTTCGGATGCGAACCCTATAAGGTCAACCATGGAATTTCCCGCAGACGGTGAACGTATCGCTAAATTCCTCGCACGCTCTGGCGTGGCTTCTCGCCGCGATTCCGAAAAACTTATCGAAGCGGGCCGTATTAAAGTGAACGGCAAGGTGCTGACCACCCCCGCCTTTAAAGTCACAGCTAAAGACACCGTGCTTTTTGACAACGCCCCCATTGCTGATAAAGAGCCCCCGCGATTATGGCGCTATCACAAGCCTGCGGGCTTGGTGACTAGCCATAAAGATGAGCAAGGACGAGAGACAGTCTTTGAAGCCCTGCCTCAAGATTTGGGCCGCGTGATTTCCGTAGGACGCCTTGATATTACCTCGGAAGGCTTATTGCTGCTCACCAATGATGGAGAGCTCGCCCGTGCGCTTGAGCTGCCCAGTACAGGCTGGCAGCGTAAATACCGCGCCCGTGCCTATGGCAAAACCACCCAAGCGGATTTGGACAAACTCAAAGCAGGCATTAAGATCGACGGCATTCCAACGGGGCCGATTGAAGCCGAGCTTGAACGCCAAACAGGCGATAATTGCTGGATTGCCGTGACACTGCGCGAGGGCAAGAACCGGGAAGTGCGCCGCGCGCTTGATACATTAGGGCTAAAGGTCAACCGCCTTATTCGTATCAGCTATGGTCCGTTTCAGCTGGGCGGGATTAGCAAAGGCGAGGTCGAAGAAGTCAAGCAGCGCATATTGCGCCAACAAGTCGGGCATCTCGTCGACATTCCAGAATATGTCCCCAAACCCAAAGGTCAGCGCATGGGTAAGCCCAAACGCGGCACCCATGCCAGCGCCAAACGCTTTGCTAAAGAGGCAAAGCCTGCTCCGACGGGCCGCGGGAAATTTGCGCATAAACCAAAAGGAAAAGCGCAAGGCAAACCTTCAGGCAAACCGCGCAGTCCGTCGCAAGGACGCCGCAAATGAGAATTGTCAGCGGAAGGCTACGCGGGCGCAATATCGCCACGCCAAGCGGGCGCAATACCCGCCCAACCTCAGATCAAACCCGCGAGTCTATTTTCAATATTCTCGCCCACGCCCCGTGGTCGCCTCCTCTAGACGGGGCAATAGTCTCCGATATTTTTGCAGGCAGCGGCGCGCTGGGACTTGAAGCCATATCACGCGGGGCGGAATTTTGTCTCTTTGTCGAGACAGAACCAAAGGCACGCGGCGCTATTCGCGAAAATGTCGATAAGATGGGACTGGCAGGCTGTACGCGGCTGCACCGTCATGACGCGACAAGGCTGAAAGTCGCGCCCGGAAACCTGCGCGGTCCCTTCACGCATATCTTTATGGACCCCCCCTATAATAAAGGCCTCTGGCGCCCTGTTCTCTCGCGGCTGCGCGAGCAAGGGCTAATGGCTAAAGGCGGGGTGATTATACTCGAAGAAAGCGTCGACGCCGAAATTGACACCAAGGGCTATGAGGTTTTAGCCGATAAAACATGGGGCGCGGCGCGCGTACTTTTCCTTACACTCTCAACTTCATAAGAACAGCCTTAGAGCGATTTCAGCGACGTTTAGAAATTATATACGCTTATAATGTTAACTAATACCATGAATATAAAGCATAAAATTGCGACCGTAGTGCTTTTTTGGCTTTCAATGGCCCAGATTTCCTATGCTCAAGTTCTGACGGAAAACTTAGAAATAAAAAGCCTTCAAGGGGTCGGCGCGACGTGGCAAACTGTTAATCTGGAAAATTCCTATACAGATGCCATCGTGATTTGCACCCATGTACTACCCACTGCCTCAGACCCAAGCGCCACGACCCGCATAGATAACATTACGGCCACAAGCTTTGACCTGCGGCTTCAGCAGCTTGAAGATAGTAGCGCTGTGCCTACCTCTGATGTCCATTGCATCATTTCTGATGAAGGCGTTTATAATAGCGGCGGGCTGAAATATGAAGCCCATAAAGTTGACTCCGACCTGACCAATGGCCTTACAGCGCCCAATAATTGGAACGAATCCAATGCCGAAAATGTGACAGGAAGTATCGTCCAGATCTATTCAGCTCCCGCCGTTTTTGGACAGGTTATGAGCTTTAACGACAATAGAGGCAGCGTGTTTTGGAACTTTAACTGCATTACGCGCGGTGATCGTGCTTTTTTCAACAATGCAGAAATCTGCGTCGGCAAACATGTCGGCCAGATTGGGACGACGCGGGCCACGGAAACACTCGGTTATATCGTCATGGAAACGAGCAGCGCGACCGTGAATGATATTCGCTTTGCCGCCGCCGTGGGCGCAGATACAGGCGCAGGGGTCGGTAATTCGCCGCCTTATAACTACGCCGTCTCTGGCGATTTTGACGCCGGGGTCCTGACCCAAGCGGGCGAGGATGGCGGACAAGGCGGCTGGGCCATTTTATTTGGCGCGGACCCCCTGCCCAATGGCCAAGTCCGCTGGGCGATTGAAGAGGAAGTTGTCCAAGGCGATATGGCTCGCGGCCATACCAGCGAAAATGTGGCCTATTGGCTTTTTGAAGACAACCAAGTTCCCGACATGGAAGCCTCGAAAACCGTTGATCTTTATACTGGAAATGGCGCAACCCATATGTTGCCCGGTAGTGATGTTATCTATTCTATCACCGTCGAGAATACGGGCTCTGGCACGGTTGATGAAGACACCATCGTGCTCATCGATGCAATGCCGCCTGAGCTATCATTTTATAATGGCGATATAGATGATGGCGGCCCCCAAACCCAAGCCGTTATCCTGATTGATACCGATAGCGGCCTCACCCTAGGCCCAGCGGATGTGACGTTTTCAAAAAGCGCGACCAAGCCCGCCAATTTTGCCGCCTGCACAGATAGCGCCATTTCAGGTTATGACCCTGACGTAACTTTCATCTGCCTCGCCCCCAAAGGCGAAATGGAGGAAGGCACAATCACCCCATCGAGCTTTACAATACAGTTCCGCGCCATGGTGAAATAGGGGCTGATGCGTTCAAATCACACCAAACCGACCTAAAGCCCCCAAGGTCTAAAGGCTCCACAAGAAAAGCGCGCCCCCTTCCTCGCCAGCACTTGCAGCTCCAGATCCCATAAGGATTGGAGGACAAGACAACCGCCCAAAGTGAACAGCCCGCGAGAGCGGCATCTCGATGGATACCAGCGCTTATGTATTTTACGAGAGGACACTCTCGCGGCGATGATTTTTGTCTGGCGGCCTTGTTTATGCCCACAGTCACGCCCGTACGCCGCCTAATTTTAAAGACGGCTAAGCGCGGTGGTCAGGCCCCGCCAAAAAGGTCCGGCACAATCGGGACCGTTTATCCCAATGCTCAACCTCACCGCCCCACACCCAGCAAGCAACGATCACTTACTTGTTCAAGTACATTTTTGGCAAAGCCAAAAATGTACACTGTGCAATTCTAGTAAAACTAGAAATGCACTGGGTGCGGAGACGAGCGTGAATATAGGGGCGGTTGGGTTTGTGAGGATTAAGTTTATTGTCCGCCTCCAATCATCCCGGCGCAGGCCGGGAGCCATCACCGATAAAGCTCGAATCCACAACACAACGCCATCAACCCATTAATGGATAAACTATCCGAGAATAGCACTTGGAAAATGTTTTCTCATTAGTGCTGAACGCTGCTTTTTTATGCCCATAGTTTCTATAGCAGAAGGCCCAATATTTTGTGAGACACCAAACCTTTTGCCGTAAATTAATCCTTGAGGAGAAGTTCTTAC
>CALKIX010000051.1 GCA_937995665.1 uncultured Hellea sp.
ATAGACCCATTGCCCGGCAGGCAATTGCGAAGCAAATGCCGAGAGGAGACCCACAACCTTCCGCGAGTATAGGTCAATGACGGCCGCCAAATAAAGCCAGCCCTCATGGGTTCGGATATAAGTGATATCCGTGACCCAAACCGTATCGGGCGCGCTTACGTTAAAGTCTTGCTGCAATTGATTAGCCGCTACGACAGCAGGCTTGGTGCCATACTTACCAGGACGGCGTTTATAGCCGACCTGCGCCCGTAAACCTTCATTACGCATGAGCTTGGCGACAGTGTTAGGAGCGCAGTGCTCATCTAAGCTAAGCAGATCGTGATGGATCTTGCGATAGCCGTAAACACAGCCGCTCTCCAGCCACGACTGTTTAATAAGGCCTGTCAAACGGCGCCTACGCTTGGCTTGCCGGGACAAACCATTCTTCAACCATGCATAAAAACCACTGGCATGCACCTGCAGCACACGACACATAGCGCGCACCGAGAAATCTTCTCGATGCGCTTTTATAAAAGCGTACTTCACCTGTGGTCTTTTGCGAAGAACGCTGTGGCCTTTTTTAAGATGTCTCGCTCCTCGGTGACGCGGCGGAGCTCTGCTTTAAGCCGTCTAATCTCAATCTGATCGGTTGCCTCACCAGCTTTGCTTGGCACATCGCTATAACGCTTGACCCAATCATAAAGCGACTTGGTGCTCACGCCGAGCCGCCCAGCAACCGATGTCACGCTATGCCCCTTATCCGTGACCTGCGCCACAGCCCCTAATTTAAACTCTTCTGTATATCGAATACGACCGCCCATAAGACACTCTCCTTGCTTCCAGTTTTACCAAACAAGGTGTCTACAAAGCTAGGGGCACATCAATTATAATTAATAAGAGGGCTATTTTTCAAAGGATTATTAGTCAAATTTTAACAATACAAATTCAACAAACTGGCTTCTTGGCGCGGAGTTCAACACATGACTATTCTTTCAGAGTATAAATCTTTCGGCGGGGTGCAAACCATTTATGAGCACCGCTCAGAGGCCTGTGATTGCGACATGAAAGTGGGCGTATTTAAACCGGACGGCGTCGAAGACGATACTCCCGCCCTTATTTGGCTCTCAGGGATGACCTGCACCGAACAAAACTTTATAACCAAGGCTGGCGCGCAGCGTATGGCGGCAAAGCAAGGCTTGGTGCTTATCACGCCTGACACCTCACCGCGCGGAGACCATGTCGCTGATGATGAGCGGCCTAATGTGGGCCAAGGGGCAGGTTTTTACCTAGACGCCACTAAGATGCCATGGATGAAAAACTTCGCGATGGAAACCTATATTCGCGATGAGCTTATCTTTTGGATGCGGCAAGAGCTGCCCTTTATCAATATGGGCAATATTGGTATTTCAGGGCATTCTATGGGCGGGCACGGGGCGCTAACGCTTCATCTTAAAAATCCGACTATCTTTAAAACCTGTTCAGCTATTTCCCCTATTACGGCACCTAGCCAAACGCCTTGGGGACAAGAAGCTTTTAAAGAATATCTGGGCGAGACCCCGCGCCTATGGACCCGTTACGATGCAACTTATCTTGTCGCGAAACAACCATCCCAAGCGCACATCCTTATCGATCAAGGCACAAGCGATAATTATATCGAGCAGCTAAAACCAAGGCTCTTTAAAGAGGCCTGCCAAGAGGCGGGGCAAACCCTAACCCTGCGTATGCAAGAGGGTTACGATCATAGCTATTACTTTGTCGCTAGTTTTATTGAAGACCACATATACTGGCACGCTAAACAGCTCGGCCAATCACAGCAGCGTCCTGTTCATCAAGACTATACATGCCTGCAAGTCGCATAAATTTACGCCTGCTCTTAAATATAGCGGTGTGCCCAAGCAGCAATTACATGGGCGACATACTCAGCATCTGCGGGGTTTCTCAAGAGAAGATGGTCAGCATCATCAAGGCTTACAAAACTTTTGGGGTGACGCGCTTTCAGATAAATATGAGACGCATTTGTAATGCTCACGACCCTATCATTGGGTGAATGAAAAATCATAAGCGCGCAGTCCAAATCGTTTATTTCCTTTGCAATATCGTGATTGCCAATATCGTCTAGGAACTGCTCTTTAATGATAAAAGGCCGCCCGCCGAGCAAAACCTTAGCTTCGCCTGCCTCTTCAATCTCTTCAATCTGATCGGCGAATTGATGGATGATATGGGTTGTATCACAAGGCGAGCCAATGGTGGCAACCGCTTTGCATTCGGGGATTTCATCCGCGACTTTCAGCGCCGCCGTGCCGCCAAAACTATGGCCAATAATCACGCACGGGGCCTTATGATGCTCGCGCAAATAATTGGCGGCATTGCGCAAATCTTCGCAATTAGACGTGAAATTCGTCTCGGAAAAATCACCCCCCGATTGCCCGAGCCCGGTAAAGTCAAAGCGCATCATCCCGTAGCCATCTTCAACCAGAGCTTTTGAAATAGTGCGAATAGGCTTGAGGTCTTTGCCTATGGAAAAGCCATGGGCGAAAAGCACCCAGCTGCGCAGCTCCCCGCTATCAGGCCAGTCCAGCTTAGCCGATAATGTATCGCCAAAAGCGCCTTTAAATGTAACTGATTCAGTAGGCATAGCTAAACCTAGCATGTGCTAGGTCAGCATGCGAGTACTAAGGCTATGACCTAAAAGCGCTTCTAAAAGCCTGAATAAACCGAGGCAGATCAGCTGCCGGCAAGTGATTAACCCCCGCCGCCGCAGAGCGTCCGCCGCCAGTTTCAAATTGTAGCGCTAAATCATCTGCTCCAGCGCGATTAGAAATCGGCGCACGAATACTAACCAGGTAACCGCCTTCTTGCGCGGTTAAAATGGCATGTGCGCGGGTTTTATTATCTTGGGCAAGCTGATTACCAAAGACGCCAGAGATACGGCGCGAGCCTGCCGCATCTGGTAAGCCTAGGACAATCCCATTCGAGCTTTGGTCAAGAATCTCAGCCTTTTCCGCTTGGGCAAAATCAGAGTTATAACATTCATCCAGCTTGGTAAAGACATCGCCATTTTCGGCCAGAAATTCCATGGGCGTATCAAAAGGCGCAAGCTGGCGGTAAAGCTTAGCGGGGTGGTAAAGCAAATCAGCTTCAGAGCCGCCATAGCCATTATAATTGACCAGCATACCTAGGCGCGCCAAACGCGTGAGAGGAAGATCGAGCCCCTCCGCTTTAGCCTCAGCAAGCTTTGGGAAATTATCGCCAAAGGCAGCGGTCACGGCCCAAGCGCGGTACGCGCCCATTAGGCAATCATCAACGAGCATCGCCGTGCACATTTCAGGCGAGGTATCAATAACGGCTTCAAGGCCGCTATGATCTTGAATGTCTCCCGCATTATGATGGTCGACATAAAAGACCGATGCGCCAGCGCCCAAGATACGGCGCAAATCATCACTATTGGAGCGCATAGAGATATCAAGCACGGTAAGATGATCGCCGGCTTTTGCCTTAACGCGGCTCAGCAATTTTATATCTCTTTTGCGGCCCGTGATGAGCTCTGCCTTACGAGGCTCGGCACGGCGAAGCTGGACGAGAGAAATTATCCCGTCCGCATCTCCGTTAAAGACATCAAAATTAGCCATTACACATCATAGGCCGAAAGAAGGCCATTGTCGTTGAGATATTTCACAATCATCTCTGCAGCCTCATCAGCGCTCATTTTGGTTGTGTCGATTTCGATTTCAGGGTTTTCAGGGGCCTGATATTCACTATCAATACCCGTGAAGTTCTTAATCTCGCCCGCGCGTGCTTTGGCATAAAGACCTTTCACGTCGCGTTTTTCGGCCACTTCCAGCGGCGTATTGACAAAGACTTCAACAAATTCGCCCTCTTCTAAGAGCCCGCGCGCCAACTGGCGTTCAGCCTTATAAGGCGAGATGAAAGAAGCCATCGTAATCAAGCCCGCATCCACCATAAGCTTAGCGACTTCACCAATTCGGCGTACATTCTCAACGCGGTCTTCTTTGGTAAAGCCAAGATCGCGGTTCAGGCCGTGGCGTACATTATCGCCATCCAGCGTATAAGTATGGCGGCCCAAATCGAGCAAGCGCTTTTCAACAAGGTTGGCAATTGTTGATTTTCCAGAACCAGAAAGGCCCGTAAACCAAAGCAAGGCTGGCTTTTGATTTTTCTGCTCAGCGCGGGCAGTTTTATTGACGTCCAATTCTTGCCAAACAACATTGCTCGCGCGGCGAAGCGCATAATCAAACATGCCAACGCCAACGGTCTCGTTGCTCTGGCGATCGATTAGAATGAAGTTACCCGTATTGCGGTTATCGACATAAGGATCATATGCGACAGGCGCTGTGAGCGACAATGTCGTCACGCCTACCTCATTAAGGCCTAAGGTCTTTGCCGCAACTTCTGAGAAATCATTAATGTCAACGCGATGCTTAAGATTTGAAATGCTCGCAGGCACCGTTTTATTCGTTGTCTTGAGTAAATATTGACGTCCAGGGAACATCTCTTTTTCGCTCATCCAAAGGATATGCGCTTGGAATTGATCGGCTTGCTCGGCAGGGCTGGTAGCTTTGCAGATAATATCCCCGCGCGAAATATCAATCTCGTCCGTGAGGGTCAACGTAATGGCCATATCCTCGCGGGCGATATCTAGGTTACCGCCAAAGGTGACAATCTCTTTAACCGTCGAGCGCTTGCCCGATGGGATAACGATGATTTCATCACCAACTTCAATAGTGCCAGAGGCAACAGTTCCAGAAAATCCGCGGAAGTCTAGATTGGGGCGGTTGACCCACTGCACAGGCAGGCGGAATGGCGAATCAAAGGTCGCCGCGTCAACATCAACATCTTCGAGATATTCAAGAAGTGTTCGGCCTTTATACCAGCCAGAATTTTCAGACCGGATGGTGACATTATCACCGTCCAACGCAGACATCGGAATGCAGCTAATATCAGTAAAGCCAAGGTCTTTGGAGAACTCACGAAAATCTAACTCAATGTCGTTAAAGACGCTTTGGTCAAAGCCGTTCAAATCCATTTTGTTAATCGCAACAACGACGTGCTTTACGCCCAAAAGCGAAACAATATAAGCATGGCGGCGGGTTTGTTCCTGCACCCCGTACCGCGCGTCAATCAGCAAAACCGCAACATCCGCCGTCGAGGCGCCAGTGGCCATATTGCGTGTATATTGCACATGGCCCGGCGTATCAGCGACGATGAATTTGCGTTTATCCGTTGAGAAAAAGCGGTAAGCCACATCAATGGTAATGCCCTGCTCGCGTTCAGCCGCGAGGCCGTCAACGAGGAGCGCAAGGTCAATTTTATCGCCTTGTGTACCTGACTTCTTACTGTCTTTTTCAATCGACGCGAGCTGGTCTTCATAAATCAGTTTTGAATCATAAAGCAGACGCCCAATGAGAGTCGACTTGCCATCATCAACAGAACCGCAGGTAATGAAACGCAAGAAAGACTTGTCTTCTTGGGCTTTGAGGTAAGCGTGAATATCGCTCGCAATTAGATCGTCAAGATGAGCCATTAGAAATACCCCTCTTCTTTCTTCTGTTCCATAGAGGCGCCCGCATCACTATCAATCACGCGGCCTTGGCGCTCTGATGTTGTCGTCAGGAGCATTTCTTGAATAACATCTGGCAGCGTGTCCGCTTCACTTTCCACCGCGCCTGTAAGCGGGTAACAGCCCAAAGTTCTAAAGCGCACCATTTTTTCTTCAACCACATCGCCCTCTTCGATAGGCATACGGTCATCATCAACAAGGATAAGCACGCCGTCTTTTTCAACAACGGGGCGTTTCTTTGACAGATATAAATCAGGAATTTGAATTTTTTCTTTGTAAATATACTGCCAGATATCCAGCTCTGTCCAATTTGAGATGGGGAAGACGCGCATGGACTCGCCTTTTTTCACCCGCGTATTGTAGATATTCCAAAGCTCGGGGCGCTGGTTTTTGGCATCCCAGCGGTGATTTTCAGATCGGAACGAAAAGATACGCTCCTTAGCGCGAGATTTTTCCTCATCGCGCCGCGCGCCGCCAAAGGCCGCGTCGAACTTATATTTATCCAAAGCCTGCTTAAGGCCCTGTGTTTTCATAATATCCGTATGCACAGCCGAGCCATGGGTGAAAGGCCCAACGCCATCGCGCACCCCGTCTTCATTGATATGAACAATCAGCTCCATGCCAACTTCTTTGGCGCGGCGATCACGAAAAGCGATCATCTCTTTAAACTTCCAAGTCGTATCAACATGCATCAAGGGGAATGGCGGGCGAGACGGATAAAATGCTTTTTCCGCCAAGTGCAACATCACAGAGCTGTCTTTACCGACAGAATAAAGCATGACAGGGTTTTCGCATTGCGCCGCCACTTCGCGCATAATGTGAATGGCTTCGGCCTCAAGGCGGTCCAAATGCGTCATGCGCAATTTAATCTCGCCGGAGAGCTCAGCTTCTAGCGCATCGAGTTTGGTTGTGGCCTCCTCGAGCGTTTTCAGTGTGCACTGACCTCCCTCTTTCAGTCGGGCAAGGCCCTTACCATCATTGAGGATTTTGCGCGAAATCGTCGAAAGTGACTGCCCGCTACTAATAGACAGCGCTTCTGTGCGCTTTAAAAAATCAGAAATCAAAGTCATATTGATAGTGGGATAAATCCCACGCCCTGTTGAAATTACGCTCCATATAAGCCAAAATTTCAAAAAGAAAAGGAATTAATTGCGCCTTGCCCCTCACATCACTGTGAAAATGCTAATACTCGTCCCACCCTTCGGGGTTTCTCGCGCGACGATTTAGCCACATAACGCCGCGTAAATCCGCGATAGAGACCATCAGCCGTCCAAAATTAGTATATTTAGATACGCCAAATTCACGGTGGCGGTGATTAACATCGCAAAACTCAATGCCGTAGCCTTCGCGCAACATTAGCGCAGGGATATAACGATGCACATGATCAAAATATGGCAGGCGCAGAAAAGCCTCGCGCGTAAAAACCTTTAGCCCGCAGCCCGTATCATCGGCTTGATCATTCAACAGTTTTTTACGCACGCCATTGCCAAATTTAGAGGCAAATTTCTTGGCCGCACTATCTTGGCGTTTGGCCCGCCGCCCGCCGACAAGGGCTAGGTTTTCAGGCGCATCGGGTCGCGTGATCTGAGCCAGTAAGGCGGGGATATCAGCAGGGTCATTCTGCCCGTCCCCATCCAGCGTGGCGATATAATAGCCCTTGGCCGCTAAAACACCCGTACGCACGGCGCGTGATTGGCCTGCATTTTTGCGATGCGACAAAACCCGCAAAGCCGGAAACTTTGCCTTTAAAGCCCCGAGCACTTTAAGCGTGTCATCCGTGCTCGCATCATTGATAAAAATCATCTCATAGGATTCGCCGTCCATCGCCGCTGCGATTTCAGCCGCAAGCTTTCCGACATTCTCGACTTCGTTGTAAACGGGAACAACAACAGATGTTTGGGGCGCATCACTCATAGCCTCGTGTGGCACAGCCGCAATTTAGCCGCAAGTTTCACTTTCGCAATATTCCCCTCTCAGCTAATGGACATAGCATGAGTTCTCCTGAGACGATAAAAGCCCAGCGCATAAGGCACATTATGACCTTGCTCTTTTTAAGCTTGCTCGTCTTTTTGCCAGGCCTTGCCAATATGCCTGTCATTGACCGCGACGAGGCGCGCTACGCACAAGCCAGCGTGCAAATGGCGGAAAGCGGGGACTTTCTTAATATTCGCTTCCAAGATGAAGCGCGCAATAAAAAACCAGCTGGAATTTACTGGCTACAGGCAGGAGCGCTAAAAATATTCTCTCGCGATGGCGAGCCAAAATTATGGGCCCAGCGCCTGCCCTCAACATTTGGCGCGCTACTAGCCGTACTCGCCCTTTATTGGGGCGCGGCGCGTATGATCGGCAGAAACGGCGCCTTTATCGCGGCGGGAATGCTCGTGCTCTCTATGCTCATGATATTTGAAGCCCATATTGCCAAAACCGATGCCGTGCTTTGCGGGCTTAGCGCGCTTTGCCTTGGCGCGCTGGCCCATTTGCGACATGGCGGCGAGGCCCGCTCGGCTTGGGTCTTTTGGTGTGCTCTGGGCGCGGGCATTATGATTAAAGGGCCCGTCCTGCCCATCCTCACGGGCCTTACACTCATCATCCTCGCCCTCTGGGAGCGGCGAAATGGATGGTTAAAATCACTTCTAAACCTGCCAGCTATACTTGTCTTTCTCTTGATATGGGTGCCTTGGGCGGTTGTCATATATATAGAAACAGAGGGCGCTTTTTTTGCCGAGAGCTTAGGCCGCGACTTTGGCGGCAAACTGGTGAGCGCGCAGGAAAGCCATCCTGGCCCGCCCGGCTATTACCTCGCCGCCATATGGCTGACCTTTTGGCCGTCTTGTCTCTTGCTCATTCCGGGCGCAGCTTTTGCCATCCGCGTGATAAAAAACAACAAAGGCAGCGATGCGCCCATCGCCAAAGCCATGCGGCTCTGCGCGGCATGGATCATCCCCTATTGGGTCCTCATTGAGCTTGTCCCCACCAAGCTGCCCCATTATCCGCTACCGCTCTTTCCTGCCCTTTGCGTGATATGCGCCGCTGCCGCGCTTACGCTATTGGCGACTAAGGAATTTAGCGTGACGCGGCGCATTAATGCAGTGGTTTTCTTGCTAGTATCACTGACCCTCATTGGCGGGGTGATGGCCGCACAGAGCTTTTATGGCGATATCAATGTCGCTTATTATGTGCTGGCGGGCATTTCGGGCCTCTGCGCGATTATCGCCGTATTTGCCCTGTGGGGCGCGCATATAAAGCTCGCTTTAATTGCAGCGGCGCTCTCAACCCTAATCCTTAGCCTGCCAACTTATCAATTTATTATGCCGGGCCTCACCGAGCTGCGCGTAGCGGATAAAGTCGTAGAGGCTCTGCGCGATAAAAATATCAGGCTCCCGCGCGAGAACGGGCCAGAGGTTCTCTCGGTGAACTTTACAGAACCCAGTCTCGTCTACCGCCTTGGCGCAAAGGTCAGACTAGGCAAGCAAGGCGATTATCTGGATATGGAAGCGCTAAAAGCAGGGCGCATCATCTTGATTGATGAGCTTCGCGGCACGGGTCTTGATAGGCTTGCCCTGCTCGAAGCCGCAGCAGAGGCCGCGCAAATATGCCTTGATAGACAAACCAAGATTGAAGGTTTTAATTACGCCAAAGGTGATGAGGTCAAGATTAACCTCATCC
>CALKIX010000052.1 GCA_937995665.1 uncultured Hellea sp.
GCATTGGTTGATGCCGCCGTCGCCGACAAAGCAATCGCCGCATTCATGAGCGATTTCTTCGTAATCATCTCACGCGGGAGACGGTTTTCCCTCACACAATCAACAACAATTTGCCCTGCGCGATACGCACTATCATTTTTATCCTCTGACACAGCCGGCACATCATTTGCGCCCATTGGCGAAAGACCAAGGAAGGTCATCGCCATCGCCATAGAATTGGCGGTGAATTGCCCGCCGCAAGCGCCTGCACCCGGGCAAGCCGCTTTTTCAATTTCTTTAAGCTCGGCATCATCAATGATACCCGCCGCGCAAGCCCCAACAGCCTCGAACACATCCTGCACAGATAAGTCTTTGCCCTTGTGATTGCCGGGCATGATAGAGCCGCCATAAAGCACAACGCCCGGAATATTCATACGCGCAAGCGCCATGCCTGCCGCTGGGATTGTTTTATCGCAGGCCACTAATATAATGACGCCGTCAAGTGAGTGGCCTTTTACGGCAAGCTCAATGGAATCGGCGATGACTTCGCGCGACATAAGCGAGGCGCGCATACCTTCGCTGCCCATTGTAATCCCGTCAGAGACCGCGATTGAGTTAAAGTCAACGGGCGTACCGCCAGCGGCGCGAATACCTGCGCGTACAGGCACGGCGAGCTTGTCCAAATCCATGTTACACGGGCCCATATTGGTCCATGTATTAAAGACAGCGATTATGGGGCCTTCGAAGTTTTCATCATCCATGCCTGTTGCGCGCAACATAGCGCGCGCCGCAGCACGGCTGGGCCCTTTGACGATAGCATCTGAGTTCTTACTCATAATTTTGCCTTTATTCTCTCAACTCATAAACCATAAAAAAACCCGCTCATTATGGAGCGGGTCATCAGGCTATATATTTTTGCCTAAAACCCGCGCGCCGTATTGCTCACACCGAGCGCCACCACAGATAAAATCAGCAGAAGAAAGACAGGCACAAATGAAGTGTTAGCGCGAGCTGCGACTTTCACTTTTGGGGCTTGATATTTTTCATGCGGGTTCATTAGGTGTCCTTTTCACTCCAGCTCTAATTACGGCAAGGCTGAAAAGAGGGCAAGTGAAATATTTTGCCTTAAATTGCGTAAATTTTCTATAAATTTCTATATATAAAGAATAATACGCCTTTTATAGCTTAAATTTTGGCAAGTGATGCCGTAAGGTCAGCTATAAGGTCATCTGCGCTTTCTAAACCAATCGATAGGCGCAGTAATGTATCCTTAATTCCTGCAATTTCGCGCGCCTCAGGGGTCATTCCGCCATGCGTCATGGTGGTAGGGAAGCAAATAAGGCTCTCAACCCCACCAAGGCTTGGCGCCATTTGAAACAGCCGCGCGGCTTCAATCACTTTTTTTGTCTGCTCAAAGCCGCCTTTGAGTTCAAAAGTGAGCATCGCGCCCGCGCCGGATTGCTGTCTTTGGGCCAGCTTATAACCGGGGTCAGATTTAAGGCCGGGATAATAGACCTTTTCTATTTTCGGATGTGCCTGCAAAAACTGCGCAATGGTGCTCGCATTGCCCTCTTGCACGTCCATGCGGGCAAAAAGCGTTCGCATCCCGCGCAGTGTTTGGTAAGCATCAAAAGGTGAGCCTGTCACGCCTGCGCAATTGGCCCACCAGGCCAGCTGCTCGCCATGTCCGAGATCTTTGGCGACAATCACGCCGCCTACGACATCACTATGGCCGTTCAGGTATTTTGTTGTTGAATGCAGCGAAAAGTCTGCGCCCATCGAGAGCGGGAGCTGCCTTGCGGGCGAGAGAAACGTATTATCCACGGCGGTAAGCGCGCCCGCTTTTTTTGCCGCCGCACAAAGCGCTTCAATATCAACGAGGCGCATGAGCGGATTAGACGGCGTCTCAATTAAGACAAGGGCTGGCTTTTGCGAAAGCGCATCTTTGAGTGCTGCTTTGTCATTCTGATCAATAAAGAGCACACGCAGACGGCCTTGCGTCGCGCGGTGGGTTAGTAAGCGGTGCGTGCCCCCGTAACAATCATGCGGAGCAATGATAAGCTCATCGGCTTTAAATAGGTTAGTCAGCAAATCAATCGCGGCCATGCCAGAGGCGGTGACAACCCCGTGCGCGCCGCCCTCGAGATCAGCCACGGCCTTGCCAAGGCTGGTGCGGTTCGGGTTAGAGCCGCGCCCATAATCATACTCGCCCTTTTCAGTGATAGATTTAAACTGATAGGTCGAGCTCATATAGAGCGCAGGGCTCACCGCGCCATGTGTGGTATCGGAGCCAATATCTGCCTGTATTATTTTTGTACGTTTATCGGTCATTATATAAGCCCCCCGCAAAACTCCGCCAGCTTTGGGCTCATGGCGTCATATTCTTTTAGGAACGCGTCATGGCCATAGAGCGAGGTAAAGGTAAAGAGCTCGGATGGCCCGCCCAAGCGGTCGCGCAGCTCGCGGACATCGGTCAGCGGGGCGAGCTGATCAGAAATCGCGCTCATAAGTAAAGCGGGTGTTGAAATCTTCTCAGGCTCCACGCGGTGTAGGTCAATGGATTCGGACAAGGCACAAAAACGCTCTGCATCCATCAGCGCGGCAAAGGCATCCCCGCGCGAGCCCAGATAGTCGCAAATGTCAAATTTAGATGGCGAGCTTGCTGTCTCTTCAAGGTCAAAGCGGTCGGCAAATTCTTCGGCCGTGCGGTAGGTCGTCATGGCCAGCTCGCGGGCCAGCTTTAGCCCTTCTTTGGGGTGACCCGCTTTCAGGCCAAGACGCACAATGCGCCGCTGTATGCCGCGCCACGCTACGCCAATCGGATAAGGCTTATGCGCCGCGCCAATCACGCAGATTTTCCCCACGCGCGCGCTATTATCTTGGGCAAAGGCCAGCGCGGTCATGCCGCCATAAGACGAGCCAATAATCGCCGCCGCTTTGTCGATTTTAAGATGGTCAAGTAGCGCGAGGAGTCTTGCCGCTTGGTCTTGGGTGGTAATACTGCCGGGGCGATTGTCACTTTCAACGGCAGGGGCGAAATCCATGCCAAGCACTTGGAACTTGCCGGTATCAATCGGCCCGCCATCCCTCACCAGAGTTGACCACCAGCCGCGTCCCAGCTTGCCGCCATCGGCGACAAAGCGAGAGGCGGAAATGCCGCCCATGACCACAATCACAGGCGCGCCTTCGGGGCCGTAAATCCGCCCGCGCACAACATCATCTCGCAGAACATCTCCGCGGGCGAGCTTATTATCGCCTAGATTAACGTCAATGTCGCGCGGCATAGCCACTCCGTCTGTTTCGCGCCAATCTGCGGATACGGAGGGGGATAAGCGGGTCTCGCCTATCTCATCTTCCGATAGGTTGATTTAAGAAAATCAACTAACCGCAGGATTTGGCACCGTTGCGCTCCCGCAGGGTTGCCCCGACGTCCTAGGGCCTGTCCCTCGGTCGGTCTTGATGAGTAAACTGCGTATGGCGAAAAACGCCGTGAGGGTCAAGCCCTAGCTGGTAGGGGCGTCCGTATGCCAAATCAGCGCAATGAACAGCCCTTTCATGGCGGGCAGAATGGCAAGGCAGATACCCACCCCCAGCGCGACCAAAAGCGAGGTCGAAGCCCA
>CALKIX010000053.1 GCA_937995665.1 uncultured Hellea sp.
CATGGCCCGCCTTTTGCGCTTGGAACAGCCAGCGCACTTTACCCACGGCCGAGGTGGAGCCCAGCGCGTAAGGCTTATCCAAAACCACCCATCCATGAACGGGATTACCTTTGCGCCGTCGTGCCAATACTCACTCCAATTCTAAGTCCCATCATTAGCAGTAGCTCAAGAATCAATTACAACTTTAAGCTTGCGATTAGATGAGAAAATACCTAGGGCTATTGCATTCAAAAAAACACTTATTATTTTGGGGTATCCAATGAAAAAATTTTTATTTCTAGCAGCAATCTCGAGTGTTAGCATAAGCGGCTGTGCTACAAAGCCAGAAAACATTACGCCGCAATTTGTTAGTACAGTTCAATATCAAGATTTGACCTGCGCTCAACTGGGAACTGAACTTGCCCGGCATGAGGATGCATTAGCGGTCGCATCAGGGGAACAAAAGAAGGCGCGCTCAAATGACACTCTTGGTGTTATCTTCTTAGGTCTACCAGTATCCTCCTTATCAGGCAGCAACAAAGCGTCGTATATTGCTCAATTGAAGGGTCAAGTTGAGGCAATGAACCAAACAGCAACTCTTAAAAACTGCAATACATAACCAGATATATATTATTTTTTCCTGAACTCACAAAGGCCGCTTCATGCGGCTTTTTTTATTACTCCAAATCTTGCTGGACTTTAGGTTGGTTCAAAAGCTTCGCCATATCTTCGGCCGTATCGAAACTTCTATCGGCGACGAATTTAAGGCGGGGGGTGGATTTCATTTCCATTTCCTTGCCAAGGCGCCCGCGCAGGAAAGAGGCGCAGCGGCCCAATGCGGCAATCACCTTATCTATATCATGTTGATCGCCCAAAGGCGCGGCAAAGACCAGCGCGTGCTTTAAGTCAGGCGAGGCGCGCACTTCGGATATGGTGACAGAGACACCTTGCAAATCCGCATCGCGAATATTTTCCTTGGCCAAAATCTCGGCCAAAGCGCGGCGGATAAGCTCGCCCGCTTTAAGCTGACGCTGTGAGGGTGGACGGTTCTTACTCATGCGAATAATCTTTCAGCGGGACCATCACCCTAGCGGTGACGGCGCTGCGTTAATCCAGCTTACGGTCGAGCATCTCAACGGTGAAACACTCGATCATATCGCCTTTTTTCAGGTCATGATATTCAAGGAAGCCCATACCGCATTCCATGCCGGCCTGAACTTTAGGCACTTCGTCTTTAAAGCGCTTGAGGGTTGAAAGCTCTCCTTCGTGAATGACCACATCATCACGCAGCAAGCGCACGCCCGCCCCGCGCTCAACGCGGCCTTCTGTGACTTTCGCGCCCGCAACCTTGCCCAATTTGGTAATGTCAAAGACTTCGAGCACTTCAGCGTAACCAATAAAGGTCTCGCGGCGTTCTGGCTCAAGCATGCCTTCGAGCGCGCCTTTAACCTCATCCAGCAGACCATAAATTATAGAGTAATAGCGAATTTCTACGCCCTCGCGCTCGGCCATATCTTTGGCTTGGCGGTTCGCGCGCACGTTAAAGGCAATAATCGGCGCGCCAGAGCTGGCCGCAAGCTGCACATCAGATTCGGATATGCCGCCCGCCGCGCTATAAATCACGCGAGCTTTGACCTCATCATTGCCCAAGGCTTCCAGCGAGGTTTTAATCGCTTGGGCTGAGCCCTGCACATCAGCCTTCACGAGAAGCGGCATTTCAGAGACAGACTTATCAGCCATCTTGGCCATAAGCTGTTCCATAGACGCCATGGCAGAGGGGCCAGCCGTGACGGCTTCTTTAGACTTACGTATGCGGTACTCTGTGAGCTCACGCGCGCGCTGCTCTGTTTCAACCACCGCAAAAGGCTCGCCCGGCGCAGGCGCCCCGTTAAGACCCATAACTTCGACGGGTGTTGAAGGCCCTGCTTCTTTAAGCTGGGAGTTACGCTCATCCATAAGCGCTTTGACCTTGCCCCAATACTCGCCTGCGACAACAATTTGGCCGCGCTTTAGCGTACCGCGTTTAACCAGCAATGTCGCCACAGCGCCGCGGCCCTTTTCAATTTTAGATTCAATGACCAAGCCATCAGAATTACGCGTTGGGTTAGCTTTAAGCTCCATAAGCTCAGCTTGGTTGACAATCGCTTCGGCCAAATCATCAAGGCCTGTCTTCTTTTTAGCTGAGACCGGGATAGCCTGCGTCTCGCCTGACATAGATTCAGTGATAATATTATGTTGCAGCAAATCTGTTTCGACCTTTTGCGCATTGGCCTCATAGGCATCCATTTTGTTAATGGCGACAATGATCGGCGTGTCGGCGGCTTGCGCATATTTGATAGATTCAATCGTTTGCGGCATGACGCCGTCATCAGCCGCCACAACAAGCACGACAATATCAACGGCTTGCGCGCCGCGTGTGCGCATTTCAGAAAAGGCCGCATGACCCGGCGTATCAAGCACTGTAATCTGGTCGCCAGATTTTAGCTTTAGCTGATAGGCGCCGATGTGCTGCGTAATACCGCCCGCTTCGCCCGCCGCAATATCGGTCGTGCGCAGCGCATCCAGCAAAGATGTCTTACCATGGTCAACATGGCCCATAACAGCAATCACAGGCGCGCGAGGTTTGCGATCTTTTTCATCGGAAGGCGTGTCATCAATAATGAAGTTTTCTTCTACATCTGATTCCGCAACGCGTTTTACAGTATGACCAAAGTCCTCGACAATCAGCTGCGCTGTATCGGCGTCAAGCACATCATTCATCGTGGCCATTGTGCCTTGCTGCATGAGATATTTGACCACATCACGCGCGCGCTCGGCCATGCGGTTAGACAACTCGGAGACCGTAATCGCTTCTGGGATAATAACCTCGCGCTGAACTTTTTCGCGCTCAGCAGACCCGCCGCGCTGGCGCTGCTTTTCACGCTCGCGGGCACGCTTAACAGACGCCAATGAACGCTGGCGCTCATCATTTCCTGCAAGAGCAGAAACAATCGTAAGCTTACCGCGGCGGCGTTTCGTCTCGCCTTTAGAGCGCGAAGGCGGCGGAGAATTGGCCCGCTTCTTCTTCACACGGCCTCCAGCCTTTTCTAGCTCGGAGCGTGTATCTTCTTCTTTTTTAGCCGCGGGTGCGCCTACAGGCTTACGTGAATTGCGTTCTTCGGCCTCTTTCTTTTGGCGAGCTTCTTCTTCGGCCTCAAGACGGCGAAGCTCGGCTTCTTCCTCGGCCTTTTTCTTGACTTCAAGCGCTGCGCGTTCTTCGGCCATACGGGCCTCGCGTTCAGCTTGCTCGGCGGCGCGCTGGGCTTCGCGTTCATTTTGCTGGGCCTGGGCTGAAGAAAGCGCAGCTTGGCGCTTTTCATATTCCGCCTTTGAGAGGCCTAATTTTTTCGCAGCTAGCGCAGCTTCGTCAACGCGCGGCTTAGGCGCATCAGCGGGCTTTATCTTAGGCGCCACCTTTGTCTTAGCCCCGCTTTGTCCCGGGCGAATAATAACTTTTTTCTTCTTCTCTACAACAACAGCCTTAGTGCGGCCACCTGAGAGGTTTTGGCGCACAGAGCCTCTGCCAGATGATCCTAGCGAGAGAGGCTTACGAGCAGGTTTTTTATCATTACTATCTGTCATTGTTTATCTTTCATGAAAACGGGTCATAAATCCGTTTTACATATACGCTTTCATATTACGCTTTAGGTCGCGTAACCTAACGACCCTTGGCAGTTATACAACAGGCATTTGCTGAAAATTATTATTATTTTCAGCGCTGGTTCGCCTGCCCTTTTACGGAAAAATCCCGCAATATTTTGTCCTCACCTCGAGGCCGTCTCATGTTTTATATCCGGCCAGTGGCTCGGAATAAGCGCGGTAAAGCCCGAAAGCCGTCCCGCTTCAACGCTTAATGTCGCCGCCAGCCCGCCGGGCTTAATCGCGGCATGCACGACGGATTCGCGCGCAAGGGCCTTGCCCAAGCTTTCTGCGCTAAAACAGCCAATCACGATTGGGTCTGGAAGACCTAATTCGCGGTTAATCGCTTTGGACAGCGTGCGGATTTTCCCGCGGCCATCTTGTGAGCCATCACGCGCCTCTATTCGAAAGGCCGTCGAGGCTTCGCGCGCCATAGATTGCACTTGGTCATAGCCCATAGCAATCACGCCTGACTTACGGGCCATAGTGATAAGGCCTAATACGCGGCGCGCCAGCATTTGCTCGGTTAAGGCGATAAGGTCGCCCTCAACTCTCGCCTTGCCTTTAAATCCGCGGGCAAAAGATTTTGCCTTTATCACGGTTTCAAGCGCAGATTTTTGCGCGCTAACCCAAACACCGCGTCCCGGTAATTTCCCCGCCACATCAGGCGTCACTATCCCATCAGGGCTAAGCACAAAGCGCACCATTGCTTGCGGGTCTTTGACCTCCCCGCTGGCAAGGCAGCGGCGCAGGCGCGATTTATGCCCCCGTTTATCGGGGCCGAATTCTGCCTCATCACCTGATGGTGCTTGAGGTGTTTCCACCTCTGATATGGGAAGAGCTTGGCTCAAGACTAGCTCTCAAAGACGTCCGCAGCAGTTAATTCTGCTTCTGGCTGTTCGCCAGCTTCTGCTTCAGCCTCAACAACAGGGTTGCCGTCGGCATCAAGCTCTGGCTCTGGCTCAAGCGCGCTGGCATCAATCCAGCCGGCCTTAACCCGCGCTTGCATAATCAGCATTGTCGCTGCATCTTGCGTGAGTTTAAAGCCTTCAAGAATGCCGGGCTCGTGGACTTTTTCGTCGCCCTTTTGTTCAGTATAGCCACGCAGGTCATCTGGAACGAGGCCCGCAACATCTTCGACAGTTTTCACTTCGTGCTTACCAAATTCGACCGCCATGGGCAGCGTAACGCCCTCAATCTCAAGAACATCGTCCTCAACGCCGGCCGCCTTACGGGCTGCATCTTGTTCTTGCGCAATACGGTCAAGATATTCACGGGCGCGCGCTTGCAGCTCTTCAGCGGTTTCTTCGTCAAAGCCTTCGATAGAGGTTAGGTCGTCCAGCGCGACATAACCCACCTCTTCCATGGTCTCGAACCCTTCGGAGACAAGAAGCTGCGCAATCATTTCGTCAACATCAAGGCCTGTCATAAAGAGCGCAGAGCGCTCCTTAAATTCGATCTGACGGCGCTCTGATTCTTGCTCTTCGGTCAGAATATCAATGGCCCAGCCAGAGAGTTGGCTGGCAAGACGAACATTTTGCCCGCGGCGACCAATGGCTAAAGACAGCTGCTCATCAGGAACAACAACTTCGATACGGTCATTGGCTTCGTCGATAACAACCTTAGAGACTTCGGCGGGCTGCAAGGCATTAACGATGAACGTCGCCGCTTCTTCAGTGTAAGGAATAATATCGATACGCTCGCCTTGAAGCTCATTAACAACCGCCTGAACGCGGGAGCCACGCATACCAACACAAGCGCCGACAGGGTCAATCGAGCCGTCATTAGAATAAACGGCAATTTTCGCCCGCGAGCCCGGGTCACGCGCCACAGCGACGATTTGGATAATGCCTTCATAAACCTCTGGGACTTCTTGCGCAAAGAGCTGCGCCATGAATTGCGGATGCGCGCGCGAGAGAAAGATTTGCGAGCCGCGAGGCTCTTCGCGAACATCCATAATATAGGCACGAATGCGGTCGCCGCCTTTTACATTTTCACGCGGCAAAGCTTGGTCGCGGCGGATAACACCTTCGGCGCGGCCCAAATCAACAATTATGTGGCCATATTCAACGCGCTTAACAATGCCGTTAATAATCTCGCCAACACGATCTTTATATTCAGCATATTGACGTGCGCGTTCGGCGTCGCGAATTTTGCCCATGATAATTTGCTTGGACATTTGCGCTTGCACGCGGCCAAATTCAAGCGGCGGTAAAGGTGTGTTGATTTCATAACCAATTTCAGCCTCAGGGTGATCTAGCTTGGCCGTAGCAAGGCTGGTCTGTGTGGAATCATTCTCAATCTCGTCATCGGCCATAACCGTTATGACGCGGCGCAAGCTTTGCTCACCTGTGACAGGGTCAAGGTGGGCGCGAATATCAAGCTCAGCGCCATAACGCAGACGCGCAGCTTTTTGAATCGCTTCTTCAATCGCCTCAAGGACGATAGTTTTATCGATGCCTTTTTCTTCGGCAACAGCTTTGGCAATTTGTAAAAGCTCTAATTTATTAGCACTAATTCCAGCAGTGGACATATCGATCTCCTAAGTATCTTTAAGCTTGGCCGCTTCTTTGGCCTTTTGGCCTGCCGCAACAAGTTCATCGGTAATGAGTAATTTGGCCTCTGATATCCAATCAAAGGGAATAGAGGCGGTATTGTCGCTCTCCCCGTCCAGATTGATATCAACGCTATCCCCTTCAATGCCGGCCAGCACGCCGCGAAAGCGCTTGCGCCCTTCAACAAGACGGTCAAGTTCAAGGCGCGCGAGATAACCTTCATAGGTGGTAAAATCAGCCCGTGATGTCAAAGGACGGTCAAGACCCGGCGAAGAGACCTCAAGCAGATAGGTATCAGAGATGGGGTCTTCAACCTCAAGGGCGGCTGAAAGCTCTCGCGAGAGTTTCTCGCAATCGCCCACCCCCATGAGGCCGTCCGATTTACGCTCGGCCATAATTTGCACCGTCTTGCGCTTGCCTGACATCACGCGCACGCGCACAATGTTTAGCCCAAGGTCTTGGGCGATAGGCTCAGCCAGCGCCAATACGCGCTCATCTATATGTGTCTTGGTTTTCATCAACCATCCTAATTTGCCCGAGCCTGCGCCTATGAAAGGCTTTTAAGTATAAAAAAAACGGCCTCTTATGAGGCCGCCTGCTAAGCTTAAAAGCGCTTAGGGCGTTTATATTTGAGCTGTCTATATAGGCGGTAGGGCCATTTGTCTAGATACTAATTTATTGCTTGATAAATTCAAAGAAATGCCCAGATCGCCCTTCCCGCAGCGCTTTTTCAAGATAGCGCGTTGACGGCCAATCATCGGGGCGCACGCGCCAGTCACTATGAGCCGCGGCGGGCCAGTCAAAGCCGCCATGGGCAAGCACGCGCGTGAGCGTCCAATCGACATAATGTATGATATCGCTGCCAAAACGAAAAGCCCCTCCCGGGGTAAGCACGCGGTAGACTTGCTCTAAAAAGGCGGCATTTATGATGCGGCGCTTATTATGACGGGCTTTGGGCCACGGGTCAGGAAAGAGCACAAAGACTTTTTCCAAAGCCCCGTCAGGCAATAAAGCCAGCACATCGCGCGCATCGCCGCGGTGAAGCCGGATATTGCCGAGCCCCTTTTCCTGCGTTCCACGTACGGCTTTTGCCACGCCATTTAAGAAAGGCTCGACGCCTAAAATAGTCACTTGGGGGTTGTGCTCGGCCTGCCACAATAAATGCTCAGCTGCGCCAAAGCCAATTTCAAGCCAAAGCGGGCCTTCAAGGCTCCCCAGAGGGTTCTTGCCCGCCGCAATAGCCGACCCGACATCAAGCTTTGGAAACACATCCTCCATTAGGGCAGCTTGGGCAGGGCTTAAAGCCTTGCCCTTCGCCCGCCCAAATGTACGGTGCTGGTTATTGTCTCGGTCAAACATATCCCGCCTCTTATAAAGACAAACGGGAATTGACTAGTCAAATCTTACAAGAGTTGACTAGAGCTACTCTTCGAGGACGGCGTCTTTTGCCAGTGAGCGTGCAAGCTCTAAAATCTGGCGGCGCACAGCCTTGCTTTTGATTTGCGAGACAGCTTTGGCTAAAGCTACCCCATCGGTACTATTTATAAAGTCATAGACGATAGGTGTTTGGTCGCCCTCTGCAAAATGTCCAAGCTGGGCATCTGCCCCTAGCCCGTCAAAGAAGAAACCGACAGGCACATCTAAGACCTCTGACATCTTCCAGAGCCGGCTGGCCCCAACACGATTAGAACCGCGTTCGTATTTTTGTACCTGTTGGAAAGTGACCCCTAGCTGATCCCCCAGCTTCTCTTGGCTCATTTTTAAAACCTGACGACGCAGGCGCACGCGTGTACCGACGTGAACGTCGATTGGGTTGGCCGATCTCGGCGCATGTTTACTCATTTATTTTCATCCCTGTTGGGTTCGGTGCTAGTGGTGCCCCCACCGCCAAACTGTTCGAACGATTTAACGCTTAATGTTGTGCCGCTCTCCCTAATGCGCTGCAACAACAATATGCAGCATAGGTTTATTAATAGATTTATCAAGACCAGAAATGCGTAAATTAATTTGCTAAAAAACACAGCCTCAATAGGTATTGGTAAGGGCGAGTCAATAAAAGCTGTTGCCTTAGGCTGTGCCTTTCGCAAGTAAAAGCCATAAGGACTTATGATACCGCTCACGCCATTGGAGGCTGCCCGCACAACGGGAAGGCCCTCTTCGATCGCGCGATAACGTGACATATTTGCGTGTTGCATAGGTCCTATGGAATCTCCGTACCAAGCATCATTAGATTGATTTAATATCCACTGCACGCTATGCGTGTCTTTTATCCGTGTGGTGAAGCCTGAGAAAATTATCTCGTAACATATTTGCGCACTGAGCGGAGGAAGGCCCGGAAACTTCGCCAAAGTTTTTGTTTTAGCTGCCGAAATTGAGAGCAAAGATGTTGAAATTACAGGAAATTTTCTCTCCTCCATCCATTTGCCGCCCGGAATAAACTCCCCGAAAGGCACAAGGCGCTGCTTGTCATTATAAGCGGCAATATGAGCCGCTCCATGCTCATCAAAAGTCACAGCCGCTGAGGTATTGAAATAATCATCAATCAAAGCTCCGTCGCGCTTACTAATCCGCGTTTCATGACGCAAACTATTGAGCAGCCAAACGGGGGGGCTTTCATCATAGCTGAGCAGGGCATGCCCCATGGTCTTCATCAGTGCCTCATTTTCAATAGCAAGCCCGCCCACAGCGCCCTCTGGCCAAATAATATGCGTGATATCTTCAACCCCAGGGGCTACGCTTTGCGCGAGAAATTTATTGACGATTTGCACAGATTTTTGCGAATCGAATTTGTCTTTTTGCTCAAAGCGCACATGAGCGATTCGCAGCTTTACCCCATCGACATATTCAATGCTAGCTTGACCTAAGCGCCAAAGCCCAAATCCAAAACTACACGCGAGAATAAGACAAGCCGCGGCCATAACGCCGAAATGCCGGCTCGCAGGGCGCAGGGCTTCCAGCCCTGCCGCAAAGAGGAGCACAAGCCAACTCAGTCCATAGATACCAAAAAGAGAGGCCGTCTGCGATATTGGCCCGCCCGCTTCAAAAATATAGCCCAGCAAGTTCCAAGGAAAGCCTCCAAAAATATGCCCTCTTATATATTCAGCTAGCCAGAACAGGCTTATAAAGCTGGGCGCCACTAGCCCATTATTAACGCCCGTTTTCCTATGCATCCATACAAATGCTGCACCTGCAAGTCCCCAGAAAAAGGCCAGCGCACTGCCCAGCAATAATATCATGGGCGGCATGGCGGGGATAAATTCTGGCCCGCGCGCAATAAAGGCCGCGCCTATCCATGATGTCCCAACAAGGAAATATCCTAGCGCCCACCAAAAAGCCGCGCTAAAACCGGCCTTCCGCGAGGGCGCATTTTGCGTGGCCCATTTAAGCCGCGCGAGCAGCAGGGCAAGGCTGATTAAAGTGATAATCCAAAGATGAAAAGGCGCTTGGCCTAGAACGGCGAGCCCGCCAAGACCCGCCGAGATAAAGCGGCCTTGCAGTCCAGTCGTGCGTAGCAGCCAAGCGGATGCGGGCATTAGCTTTTGTGCTTGCGCGTATCACTAATGCGCAAGCGTTTCACGCGGCGCGGATCGGCATCGACAACTTCAAATTCCACCCCGTCAGGATGGCGAATAATTTCACCGCGCTCTGGCACGCGGCCCGCCAATGTAAAGACAAGCCCGCCTAGCGTGTCGACATCTTCTTCCTCGTCGGCCGTCGCAAAGTCGCGGCCCAAAGCTTTCTCAAAATCATCAATATCTGTGCGCGCATCCGCTTCCCAGACGGTGCGCCCGCCCTTGCCTGTGACGATTTGAATTTCGGAATCAATTTCGTCATGCTCATCTTCAATCTCGCCAACGATTTCTTCAATTAGGTCTTCAATGGTGACAATGCCGTCCGTGCCGCCATATTCATCCACCACAATAGCCATATGGGTACGCCGCGCTTGCATCCGCTTGAGCAAATCTTGCGCGAGCATAGAAGGCGGAACAAAAAGCACAGGGCGCTTAATGTTCTCGACAATTTTCTTATCAGGATAGCTTTTGGCCGTGCGCCCCTTGGCGTTAAAGAGCAAGTAGGGCAGCACATCTTTAATATGCACCATCCCAATAGGCTCATCGAGCGTGTCTTTATAGACAGGCAGGCGCGAATGGCCCGCATCTTTAAACGTCTGGGTCAGCTCCTTTAGGCTCGCCGTGGAATCAGCGGCGACAATATCAGCGCGCGGCACCATGACGTCTTGAACGGAGAGAATGTGGAACCGCTCGGCCGCATCAACCATCTCGTCTTTGGACAGCTCAGTGCTTTTATCGGCGAGCTCTTGCGGCGAAGTTTTTTCGGGGGTCGGCGCGGCGCGGCCAAAGAGTTTTGCAAAAAAACTCGGCGAAGGGTCATCAGGGCTCATAATAACTTATGGCTCGCTAATTTCGTAGGGATTGTCAATATTCAAATCCGCCAGCGCGGCAATTTCGAGCGCTTCCATCACCCCCGCTTCAGCCTCTGCCACATGGTCATAGCCTTGCAAATGCAAAAAGCCGTGAATGATAAGATGGGTGGTATGGTCTTCAACCGAGATATTTTTCGCCTGCGCCTCGCGCCTCACCGTTTCCAGCGCCAGCACTATATCGCCCAGCATTGGCGCAGGCCCGCCGCTTGGAAAGGACAGCACATTGGTTGGCTTATCCTTGCCGCGAAAATCTTTATTAAGCTGCTGGATGCGCGCATCATCCATTAAGGCAAGGCTCAGCTCACCAGCTTTGGGCGCGTCTAGCTTTGCCCAAATGGCGGACACGGCGCGAACAGTGAGCGCAGCTTTATCGCCCCAGCCCTCGCAGTGGCTGGCGATGTCTATGTCAAAAGGGAGTGTGCTCATTATAACCTTATCATAACCAAACCCTTGCGGATCTGGCCCTTCGCTATTTTTGGTTCACTGAACCAAAAATCACAGACGCTTCGTGTCTTTCTCATAGGCATTGACGATTTTACCCACCAAAGGATGGCGCACCACATCGGAAGCTTCAAAAACGATTTGTTCAATGCCTTTAATGCCTTTGAGGATTTTTAGCGCGTGCGCCAATCCAGATGTCACGCCGTGGGGCAAATCGCTTTGGCTCGGATCGCCAGTGACCGCATATTTGGCGCGCTCGCCAAGGCGCGTAAGCACCATTTTCATTTGCGGGATGGTCGCGTTTTGCGCCTCGTCAATCACGACAAAAGCATCGGACAATGTGCGCCCGCGCATAAAGGCCAGCGGGGCCACTTCAATATCGCCAGAGGCTTTGCGGCGATCAACTTCGTCGCGGCCCAGCACCATATGCAGCGCGTCCCATATCGGCTGCATATAGGGATCGACTTTCTCGTTCAAATCCCCCGGCAAAAAGCCGAGCCGCTCACCCGCTTCGACGGCAGGGCGGCACGCAATAAAGCGGGCAATCTCTCCGCGCGCGAGCAGAGACGCGCCATAGGCGGTGGCGAGAAAGGTCTTACCCGTCCCCGCAGGGCCAACGCCAAAACAAATGGTTTCATCGCGCAGGGCGTGAATGAATTTTTCTTGGCGCGGGGTTTTGGGCACAATGGGACTGCGGCGCGGGAAAGGAATAATCGCGTCCACAGCGGCGGCCTTCACCTTGCCCTTACCCATCGCTTTTATCAGGGCGCGAATATCGGAAATCCCGCAAGGCCAGCCGCGCTCTAGCCGCTGATAAATCTCTTTGACCAGTTCCCCCGCGCGCGCACGGCTCGGCCCGTCGCCATTAATATGCACCGCCGCGCCCGGCGCTTCGATATAGACTCCAAAGGATTGCTCAATCAGCGCCAAATGCGCATGATTAGCTCCGCAAAGCTTACGCACCAAATCAGCATCGGCAAATTCAAAAATTTCAGTTTGTTTACTCATATGGCAAAGATAAGGCGGTTCCTAGAAAAATGCGAGCATATAACGCTTAACTCCATACGAAATGTTTACCACCCTTTTTTACTAAATTCTAAAAAACGTTCCTTATTGTTAAAATTGTAAATAAGGTCAGCTATGAGAAAACAAAC
>CALKIX010000054.1 GCA_937995665.1 uncultured Hellea sp.
CTATAATCATCACAGCCGCCCAAATTATGGGGTAGGCGAGGGGGGCGAGCGGCCCGAACGCAAAATTACGAGCTATACCGTTCATAACACTGTCAGCGCCAAAACGCATGACATGGCTCAGCTTGGCGCTATGCTTGACGCGGTGGTTCGGGCGGGCAGCAATAATATTGGCGGGGTCAGGTTTAGCCTAAAAGATGATAGCTTTGCCAAAGCCGAAGCCCGCAAGGCAGCGCTCAAAGATGCGCGCACAAAAGCCCAGCAAATGGCCGAAGGGGCAGGGGTTAAGCTGGGCCGCATATTGGTTATTGGTGAGGGGGCAAATTATAATCATAGCTATGCGGATGAAGTTATGGCCACTAGCAGCGGCGGAGGCAGCTATAGCTCAGGCACAAATATACAATCTGGCCAGCAGCAAATTACTGCCAACGTGCATATGATTTATGAAATCATCCAATAGTTAGGATGATAGGTTGCGAGTTTATCCCCGCAGCCTGCCGCCAGCCTTCATGACGCTGGCGATGATTTTCTCGCTGACCGCTTCAATGGCTTTATCCGTCAGCGTGGCATCGTTGGGGCTGAGCGTGACATCAATCGCGAGAGATTTATGACCTTCTTCCACGCCTTTCCCTTGGTAAATATCAAAGAGCGAGACATCGGAAATCAGCTGTTTATCCGCACCCGCGGCCGCTTTTAAAATCGCGCCGGCCTCTACATCATCTTTGACGATAAAGGCAAAGTCGCGGTGGACGGGCATAAAATCCGATAGGCTGAGCGCAGGTTTTGCTTTGCTTGCCTTTTTCTTTTTCGGGGCTGGGATATTTTCGGTCCAGACTTCGAAGGCGACAACGCGGCCTTCAATGCCAAGGGCTTTTAGCGCGCGCGGGTGTAGTTCACCAAAATCAGCGAGTATATTTTTCGGCCCCATTTGCAAGCGGCCAGAACGGCCGGGATGCCAATAATCCCCGCTGGGTTTTGAGAGCTGAAGATTGCTCACATTCGCGCCCATGGCTTCGAGCGCGGCCAGCGCGTCAGCTTTGGCGGTTAGCGCATCAACGGGACATTCCCCCGCCCAGTGACGCGCGGTTTCCGTGCGGCGAACACCCGCGAGCGCGAGGGCTTGGTCATCAGGATGAGTGCCGCGGTAAATCGGGCCCGCCTCAAAAAGGCTTGCGCGCGGATAGCCCTTATCGGCATTACGCTGTCCCGCGAGCAGCAGGTGAATAAGCGCAGAGGGGCGCATGCAATCCAAATCGGCGCTGATGGGATTATCAAGGCGCATATGATCCTCGCCCCCGCCAAAGACCTTACAGTGATCTTGCAAAGCAAATGACCATGTAATGGCTTCGGATAGCCCGCGTCCTGCCAACGCGCGGCGCGCAAGGCGCGTGCGGTTTTGCGTCGGCGTCGCTGTTGGCTCGCGGCGACCAGAAATGGGCGGGAGGCTAATGGCGTCCAGATTATGGAAGCCGTGTATCCGCGCGATTTCTTCAACTAAGTCAGCGCCTTCGCGGCAATCACGGCGCGAGCTTGGCACGTTGACCGTCCACGTCTTGCCCTTTTTAACGCCAAAGCCAAGCGCCACTAAAATACGAACCATCTCTTTATCATCAAGTTTAAGGCTAGTGAGCTTTTCAACTTGCGCGGGGTCAAATTGGATAGATTCTGGCGCTG
Source organism: uncultured Hellea sp. (assembly GCA_937995665.1). GTDB lineage: Bacteria > Pseudomonadota > Alphaproteobacteria > Caulobacterales > Maricaulaceae > Hellea. The sequence goes on from CALKIX010000054.1 coordinate 1,672, forward strand.
CGGGGATATCGCCCGCAATAACGACTTCGCTGGCCTGCCCGCCGCAAATATCAAGGACCATTTGCGTGGCCATTTCCAGCCCGCCCAGCACAAAGCCCGTATCAATACCGCGCTCAAAACGGTATTTCGCGTCAGAATTCACGCCCAAACGTTTGGCGCTGCGGCGAATAGTGAGCGGGTCAAAATAAGCGCTCTCGATGAGGATATCTGTTGTATCATCATCACAGCCCGTGCTCTCCCCGCCGACAATGCCGCCAAGGCCAAGAATACCGCTCTCGTCGCAAATAGCGATATCGGCCGCGCTGGCGCTATAGGATTTATCGTCTAAGGCGGCAAATTTTTCATCCTTGCCAAAGCGCACCGTAATGCCGCCCTTAAGCTTGCTGGCATCATAAAAATGAAGCGGACGTGCGCGGTCATAGGTGATGAAATTAGTAATATCGACAAGGGCCGAAATGGGGCGCAGACCGATGGCTTTTAATTGGTCTTGAAGCCACTGCGGCGATGGTCCGTTTTTAACGCCTTTAATCACGCGGCCCGCAAAGACGGGGCATTGCTCTATGGTGGTTTCAATTTTAACGGGGCAGGGGAAGCTTCCCTTTACGGCTTTGACTGCGGACGTTTTTAATGTGCCAAGACCCACAGCCGCCAGATCGCGCGCAATATTATCCACGCCCAGCCAGTCGGGGCGGTTCGGCGTGACTTCAAAATCAATGACGGGATCATTAAGGCCAAGCGCATCGGCGAGCGGGGTGCCCATTTCAAGGCTGCTGTCCAAATCCATAATACCGTCGGATTCATCGCCGCAATCCAGCTCGGTCGCGCTGCACATCATGCCAGAGGACTCAACGCCGCGAATTTTGCGCGGCTTTTTATCGAGCGAGAAATCTGCGCCCGGAATATAAGCGCCCATTGGGGCATAGGCCACGGTCATATCGGCGCGCGCATTGGGCGCGCCGCAGACAATGGTTTTCACCCCGTCGCGGGTCTCCACTGTGCAGACTTTTAATTTATCTGCGTCCGGATGTTTCTCCGCGGTCAGGACTTTGGCAATCGAAAAGGCGGCGAGTTTTTCGGCGGGGTTTTCAACCTCTTCCACTTCGAGCCCCGCAAGCGTCATCGCTTCGACAACCTCGTCGATAGTGGCCTCAGTCTCGAGATGCTCTTTTAGCCATGAGAGTGTGAATTTCATTATGAAAGCCCCGTCGCCAAGTTCGCTTGTAGCAGCGGATTAAAGCCGTAATGTCCGAGCCACCTTGTGTCGGCGGCGAACATATCGCGTAGGTCTGGCATGCCATATTTTAGCATGGCAAGGCGGTCCACGCCCATGCCAAAGGCGAAGCCTTGATATTCGTCGGGGTCAAGCCCGCAGGCGCGTAGCACATTAGGATGCACCATGCCGCAGCCTAAAATCTCCATCCACTTCTCGCCTTGGCCAATTTTAATGGCCGAGCCAACACGCTCATAGCGCACATCCATTTCGGCAGAGGGCTCGGTGAAGGGGAAGTGATGCGGGCGGAATTGAACGTCGACATCGGTCTCGAAAAAGGCCGACATGAAATCCATCAGCACGCCTTTCAAGTGGCCCATATGAATGCCCTTATCAATCACAAGGCCTTCGACCTGATGGAACATAGGCGTATGGGTCTGGTCACTATCACAGCGATAAGTACGCCCCGGCGCGATAATGCGAATAGGGGGCTTGTCTTTTATCATCGTGCGAATTTGCACGGGGCTTGTGTGGGTGCGTAGGACTTTCTGTTCACCCTCAGAATCAGGGGTCATGAAAAACGTATCATGCATATCGCGGGCGGGGTGGCCCTTAGGGAAATTTAGCGCGGTGAAGTTATGAAAGTCGTCTTCAATATCTGGCCCCTCGGCCGCAGAGAAGCCCATATCGGAAAAGATAACGGCCATTTCCTCCATGACTTGCGAGACAGGGTGAAGTGTGCCGGCTTTGGCTCCGACGGGCAGGGACATATCCATCGTCTCGCTAGCCAGTGCTGCGTCCAAAGCCTCATTTTCAAGCGCTTCTTTGCGCGTCTCGATGAGGCTAGCAATATCTTTCTTTAGGCCGTTCAGCGCAGGGCCCATGACTTTTTTCTCGTCAATTGACATTTTGCCAAGGCCTTGCATCATTTTGGAGACTTCGCCTTTTTTGCCCAAGGCGGCCACGCGAATATCATCAAGGGCGCGCAGCTCGCGCGCCTCTTTTATCTGGGCGGCATATTTTTCAAATGTGGCGGCAATCTCGCTCATGGTGCATCCGTTATCAAAGCCAATAAAGTGAGCGTCTTTTAGCCCTTACGGGCGAGGCGTCAACTGCCAGATGAGTGGGAGGCTCTAACTCACGCTTTTTTTAGAACGATCAGTTATGTCTTGAATAATGCGTTTAGACTTCTCAAAGGTCTTGCGGCCATTAGGCTGCTTGATGGAAGGGTCGATATATTGTTCGACTTTTTCTTCGCGCTTAATAAATACATTGGCCGCGTCTTTATGCGGGTCAAAGCCGTAATTGATAGAGTTAAGTGTTTCATCTGTGGCCAGCATAAGGCAGCCGTGAGGCTTGACCAAGGTCGCGAGCCCGCGCATCACGCGCACTTGGGCGGGCGAGGAGTAATGGGGCAGATTATTGCGGAACATGACAATGTCATATTGTCCAAGCAAGTCTAGATTGGATAAGAGATGTGTTTCTTCAAAATTGACTTGCTTACGAAGATTATCTTTGACCGCCCAATCTTCTTTATGGGGCTCGAAATAAGTCACCAAATCGCGAATAGGCAAGCCGCGTTGGACTTCGAAATGTGTATAAATGCCGGCTCGTGCGCGCTCTAGGCTCTGACTTGGATAGTCCACGCCCGTAATGTCGAAACTAGCCTTGGGGTACATTTCTCTGGCTTTATCTAAAACCATAGCAATGCAATAGACTTCTTGGCCGCTGGCACAGCCAAAGGAGAGGATGCGCAGGGTATTGTCAGGCTGGCTTTCAAGGAGCTTCGGTACGACAATATCACGTAATTGGTCAAAGCTTTCAGGGTCGGTATAAAAATGCGTATCGCGTTCTAAAAGCCGGGAGACGACTTGAACGGCGAGGCGAGATTGCCCCGTTTTGAATAGCTCTTCAATCATGTCATTTAGGCTCTCATAGCCTTCATTTCGCGCCAAAGTGCTTAGCCGCGTTTCGACCAAAAACGCATGATCAGATCCCAAATTTACCCCCGCAAGCTCAAGCGTGAGCCGCTTTAAGGCTTCGTAATAGCTGGGGGTAAGAGACAATACGGAGCGCATTCTAGATTAGGCCAGCCTGATGAAATTTGGATTCGATGATGTCGCTATCAAAGGGCTTCATAATATATTCATCAGCCCCCGCATCGATGGCCTCTGATATTTTTACGATATCGCGCTCGCCCGTGCAAAAGACAACAATAGGGTCTTTGCCCTTCGGAGAGTCCCGTAGCTCCTTGATGAAATCAAGCCCATTTTTCACGGGCATATTCCAATCAAGCAAAATTGCATTGGGCATGTCAACACGGCATAAATCCAATGCATCTTGACCGTTCTCAGCTTCGCTGGTTTCGAATTTCAAATCTTTCAAAATTCGGCTGGCCACGCGGCGAATCATGCGGCTATCATCAACGATAAGACAGGTCTTCATGTGCCAAGCTCCATATAAGGTATCGGTGCTGGCGTTTTTTGAGGGCCAGGGACGGATGTTTTGCGTAGCTCTATCTCTTTTTGCTCACCTTCGCAGGAAATAGAGAGCTTTGTCTTTGCGCCCTTTTCTATCACCGAAATATCAATATGTCCTCCGCGCGGCTGGCCTTTTTGGGTGCGCTGGCTGGGCGTTGCAATTTTGCGGGATATGAAATCGGTGACAATCTCTTCAAGGCGGATATAGGCGGCGGCGAGCTCAACGGTGCCTAGCTGCAAGCCCTCAGCGGCATAGGACAGGCTTACCGATTTTCCGTGCGTGCGCGCAAAGCGGAGCGCTTCATTGATGAGGTCTGGCATAATCGTTTCAAAGTGGGCTAGGAGCACTGGCGGCTCTAGCTCGGGGCGTAGCGCGTGGCTCACACCCATAAGCGCGATTATGCTATCGCGCTCTTGCCCCGCAAAAGGCATAAGTTCTGTCATCGTATTTTTCGCTTCTGCATAGTCTTCAAAGACGGGCGAGGGTGTTGAAGCGCTTGGAATTGTGATTGCCGCGTTCTGCTCTTGGGGCTTTTCTTGAGCTTGGGGAGCAATTTCTTGCCAGCCGGCATGATACTGCACAATAAGCTTATAAAGACTCATAAGGCGGCCATCGATTTTGGGCTGGCTATAGCCATTTTCATAGCTGTCTATCACGCGCTGGGTGGCGCGAAAAATACCGCGGGCATTGGCGCTATTGGCGTTTTGGGACAGGGCTGTGATGATAGGCATGGCCCGCTCAGAGTCTAAGCGTAGCTCAGATAGTAAAATATCCATCTGCGACATTGCAGAGGTAATAAATTCACCTGCAACTTTAAGATCATCACCCATATTTCGTTCGACTCATTAAATGTGTGCGAACACCCTGCCTAAAAAGAGTTAAGAGGGTCTAAAAATGGGTGCATTTAAGCCAGATTTATGGGGCTATTTATGCGTTTTTAAGCGGCTTGGACTTTGGGCAAGTTAGCTTGGAAAGTGACGGTCTCGTTTTGAATTTGCGCGCCAATGGTTCCTTTAAGCTCGCGGATGATGAGTCCGGTATAAAAAGGCTGGATAGTACGGCCATCAAATCCGTCTTCAGGGGCCTTGCCGGCAAGCGTTGCTGCGATGGCGGGGTCAAGACGGGATTTAGGCCCTGTGGCTTTCAGCGTGAGCTGCGAGATCTCTGCATTTTCCTTTAATGAAATGACTAGGTCACCTCCACGCGGGATGGCTTGCACGGCCAGCATGACAAGGTTGAGTAGGCTGCGCGCGGCGTTTTTTTCAAGTCCCGTTAGCGCCGTGTCCCATTCAATGTCGGCCTTGCCGCCCTCATACATATCAGTGACGAGCCTTTTAAGCTCATCGACTGCGATAACGCCTGGCGCTGAGCCGCCTGCGCCAAGGGCGAGACGAAGGAAGCGCAATTTAGCGCCGGCCTGACGTGAAGAATTTCGTACTAAATCTAAGGCATCCGCATGCATTTCGACATTGCTGTCATCATCTAAAATTTCGACCGCGGTGGCTAAGGCTCCGACAGGGCTGATAAGGTCATGGCAGATGCGCGCGCAAAGTAGGGCGCCAAGGCTTGTCGGAGTTAATTTAGAGATGGCTGCGGACATAGTGATTCTCGGCGAATAATTGGTATTAAGCGGCACCTTAAGCAAAAATTTGTTCATGAACAGAGTAGATTTTACTAACACAGATATTTGATAGTTCTGATATAAAATTGACTTTCTTTACGGGTAAAAGTTTGAGATATGGGCGCATGGTAGGTCTAAAATATTTTCAAGGAATCAAGTTTAGGCGTCGTCATATATATGTAGAGCAGACAGGCGCGAAAATAGCTTGGGATGGTGCATTGCTGCGCAATGCATGGGCTGTTTTAAAGTTTAATCTTTATATCGCTATATCCCGCGCCTTCAAAGAACGCAGCGCACCCCCCAAAACAATTGCCTTTCATCCGCAAAAGTCCGGGCCTTGGTATAATAGTTGGCTCGCAGCGCGCCTTCTAGGGCTCAAGACTTGCGCTGATATGGCCAAGGCTGATTATGTCTTTGCCTTTGATGATAGCACCCATAGCGAGATCGATCCCGCATGGCCCCAGGCCACGATTAATGGCAAGGCGGCCGATATATCAAAGCAGCATGTCGGGCGAGTTTTCAAGCAAGTCTTTGGCTATGATCTAACCGTTGACCCGCTAACATATGCAGGCGAGATGGCGCAAAAGTCGAATTTTAACGGCTTGCATGATGGACGCGTTGTGCGCGGCCCGCTAGCGCCAAGTGCGATAAAACAAGGCTACGTTTATCAAAAGCTTATTGATACGCGCGCCGCCGGTCCGCAAACGGAAGACCTGCGCGCAATTTGCATCATGGGCGAAATTGCCGTTGTATTTCATAAATTTAAAGCGCTGGAAAAACGCTTTGGAACAGATTATGCGCAGGTAAATGTGACTGAAGTCCAAAGCTGTTTTTCTTCGCAAGAGCAAGCCGATATTCTGACCTTTTGCGAAGAGATGAATATTGATTTTGGTGCGCTGGATATTTTACGCGATATTCATGATGGCCGCATCTATATCGTCGATGTCAATAAGACGGGCATGCCTGTGCTCTCTTTGAGGCTCAAAGACCAAATTAAGGCTTTTGATTCTATCGTAGCGAGCTTTAAGCGGGGGCTGAGCGCGATTGATAGTGCCGCGCTCAGTAAAGTCTAATTAGGCTTTGTTCGCCGCAGCAATTGCGGACTCGATAAGACTTCCAGCTTTTTTGCGGCTTTGCCAGCCGATGATTTTTACCCATTTATCGGGCTCCAAATCTTTATAGTGTTCAAAGAAGTGCGAAATGCGGTCTAGCATTGTTTTTGGCAGGTCCGTGTAGTCTTTGATATTATCATAATAAGCTGTGAGAGATTGATGGGGCACCGCGATGATTTTTTCATCAATGCCGGCTTCGTCTTCCATCATTAACACGCCAATGGGGCGGGCGCGCATAACACAGCCCGGCATGACGGCGCGCCGGCCAAATACCAAAACATCTGTGGGGTCACCATCATCCGACAAAGTGTGTGGAATAAAGCCGTAATTACAAGGGTAGCGCATAGCCGTATAAAGGAAGCGGTCCACAAACATAGCGCCGCTCTCTTTTTCAAGCTCATATTTAATAGGCTCACCGCCTAAGGGAACTTCGATGATTACATTAACATCGAATGGCGGATTTTCGCCAATCTTGATTTTGGACATGTCCATTATAAATACTCCACAGTTAAGCTCGACTGATAGCTGGCCATAAGTCTAAAGCAAGAGCCAGTATTGTCGCATCAAGCTTAAGTCGTATCACTTAAGAATGTATCTAAAAATGGTCGTTTATGCCTATGGCTAGCGGGTTTGGAGGACCGCGAGATCTTGCGCGGCTTGGACATAATATCTCGGCGAGACCTCGAGGGCTTTTTTAAGGCAAAGACGGGCCAGATCATATTCCCCACGTTTTATCGCCATTCGGCCTGTTTGTGCTAAAATCTGACCCGCGCGCTCGGCTGGCATATGCTCAAGCGCGCGAATATAATCTCCGCTGAGCAGGTGGGCGAGGCGGTAATGGCTATCATAGGCGAGCTCATCAGGATCGAGGCGCGCCGCGGTTTTAAACTGCGTACTGGCGATTATATATTTTTGCTGGGCTAGATTCATCAGCCCGAATTTATAGGCATATTTCGCGCCTGAATATCCCAATGCGCGCGCCTTATTATAGGCAAAGGCAGCGCTGCTATAGTCTTTTGCTGCCACATGTATATCTCCAAGCGCGGCCCAAAGGCGGGGGGCATCGGGATAGCTTTCTATGGCGGCCTTAAGTCCCGCTATACTGTCTGATTCAGCGCGTTGGGCGTGGCGGCTAAGGCTTTGACCAATCGCAAAAGCGCGTGTCTCATTAGGGCTGAGTGTTTTGCTTGATAACGTCTCGAAAATATCAGCGGCTAAATCTGTATAGCCAAGTTCAAGCGCGCTATGGCCAAGGCCTAGTAGGGCCTGAATATGGTCAGGGTCATAGAGCAAGACGGTTCTATAAAGGGTCAGGCTTTGACTATATTCTGCGGCCTTAAAGGCCTGCTCGGCTTTTATAAATTGTGATAAAACGTCAAATAAATCTGTGGAGCTTCGAGCTATGGGCCGCACAGAAATAGCCTGTGCGTTCAGAGTGTCTTTGGCTAAGGCATAGGAGGGCGTAGTTAGAAAAAAGAGTCCCAATAGGGTTATGAGGGTTGCGCGCTTCATCCTAATGCGCCCGCTAAGCGCATAGCCGCTGGCATAAGAACGATGACCAAAATCGTTGGGAAGATAAAGAGAATAAGCGGAACCGTAAGCTTGGCAGATAAGGCCATGGCTTTTTCTTCGGCCAAGAGCATTCGGCGCTTTCGCATGTCTTCAGAAAAACTCCGCAAGGCTTTGCCGATAGAGGCGCCCATATCCTCAGCTTGTTTTAACATGGTGGCAAGGGATGTGGCTTCTTCGAGATTAATTCGCTCGGCAAAGCTTAGCATAGCCTTATGGCGATCTTGTCCCGCGCGCAGCTCAAGGTTCATAATATCCAAATTTACTTTCAAAGCCGGATAGCGCCCGCCAAGCTCATTAGCCACGCGGATAAGGGCAGCATCCATACCCAGACCGGCCTCGATACAGGCCACCATTAAGTCCATCATATCCGGGAATCCCTCGCGGCAGCGCTGCGTGCGCTGTGCTTTCTTCCACGCAATGTAGCCATTAGGCCCCATCGCGCCAATTATTGCCAAAAGGGCGCTTATGAAAACAACGACCCCCATCCCAAAGCGCGCCGTGAGTAGGCTCCAAAAGGTCAGGATGATAATTTGCGGGGCAATGAGACAAATCAAGCGCGCCGCGTAAAAGCTTTTGACTGTGTCTTTATCATAATAGCCTGCACTGGCGAGCTGATGACGTATGCGCGTAATTTCCACAGCGCTAGGCAGAGAGAGATGCGCGCCTAATTTTTGTAAAATATGAGGGCTTTCAGCATTGGGCTCAGTCTCTCCCAAATCAGCCCCACTCGCTAGCCTGCGGTCAATTTTCCGGCCATGACTTATGGCTTGGCGTGCGGCATGGAAAACAAGTACCATAGACGTTGATAAAAAGACTAAGGCCACTAAGAGGGTCAATATATTATTAGATAAAGGCATGGCGGGTTAAATCTTAAAATTAATCATGCGGCGCATGACGAGGTTGCCTATGACCATCCAGATGGCAACCCCTATAAAGGCTTTCATCATGGTAGGGTTTTGCGAAATATCGCCGTAAAAGTCAGGCGCGGCGATGCGTATAAGCAAAAACATGATAAGTGGCGCAGCGTTTAATATCAAAGCTGATACGCGTCCTTCCGCCGAGCAGGCTTTAATGCGCAGGCGCATTGTCTGGCGTTCTTTAATTGTCTTGGCGCTGGATTGTAGTAATTCTGCGAGATTACCGCCAGTGCGTTCTTGCAGGCGTATCATGGCAGAGAAAAGCTCAAAGTCGTCATGTCCAACTCTATCTGCTAACCGCTGAATAGCTGCAGATGTAGAGGATCCAAAAGAGACTTCATCACTTGCAATGCTAAATTCAGATCCGAGGGGATCGGGCATTTCACGGGCCACAAGCCCCATAGAGACAGGGACGGGATGACCTGCCGCAAGCGAGCGGACAATGATATTGAGTGATTCAGGTAGTTGGGAGACGGCTTTTTCTCTGCGCCTTGCCACAAGATACTTTAAGATGAAAATGGGCAGTATCAGCCCCATCACAAATCCCGTTAATATCCATATCGGGCCTGCATGCATTATAAAGGCAAAGGCGGAGAGCGCAAAGCTTGTGCCTGCAAGTGCGTAATAAATGCCGTAGGGGCCAAGGGGCAGGCCTGAATAAGCGACTAATTGATTGAGCCACAATACAAGGCCCTCCACATTCCCGGCTTCGCCAAGGCTGCGGGCTTTTTTCATCTTGGCCACAACAACATCTTGGGCGTCATCCTTTTGCATGCGGCGCAGGCGCTCATTGGCTACGCTAACCTTTAAGCTGGCTTGGCGTCCTAGGCCCACTATACATTGTAAGGCAAGGAAAGCTGCGCAGAAGGCGAGCAGATAAATCAACTCTATGGGCGGGCTAGCGCTCATTATCCTAGACGCTCTTTTAAGGTCGCATCACTCCGCTTACCAGATTGCAAGACTTTAGGTTCAAATAAATCCTCGGGCAACGGAATGTCCCGAGTAGTAATTTCGCTTAGGCATTTAGGGCGTATTCCCGTGGCCCGAAACTCTCCAATCACTTCATGGTTCGGCCCTGTGCCTGTGCGCGTATAATTAAAAATTTCCTGCATTTGGATGATGGCGCCTTCCATGCCCGTGACTTCAGCCACAGAGGTAATTTTGCGCTGTCCATCAGATAGCCGAACAGCTTGTACGATAAGGCCAACAGCTGAGGCAATTTGGCCTGCAACAGCTTCGGGGGTGATTTTCATATCACCCATCGCGACCATTTGTTCGAGCCGCGTAATGGCATCGCGCGGTGTATTGGCATGGAGCGTGGCCATGGAGCCTTCATGGCCTGTATTCATGGCTTGGAGCATATCAAAGGCTTCCTCACCGCGAACCTCGCCAAGTATAACGCGGTCCGGGCGCATCCGCAGGGCATTTTTTACAAGGCCGCGCTGACGTATTTCGCCTTTGCCTTCTATATTGGGCGGGCGGGTTTCCATGCGCGCGACATGAGGCTGTTGAAGCTGTAGCTCTGCGGCGTCTTCAATCGTAATTAAGCGTTCTTTATGCGAGATAGATTGCGAGAGGGCGTTTAAAAGTGTAGTCTTACCCGAACCCGTTCCGCCCGAAATCAATATTGTCACACGGGCTTTGCAAGCCGCCCAAATAAATTGGGCGACAGGATCTGGAAGTGCACCAACTTCGATAAGTTTATCTAATGTAAAAGGAGTCTTTGAGAATTTACGAATAGAAACAAGCGGGCCATCAACTGCAATAGGCGCGATAGCGACATTGACCCGTGAGCCATCCAGAAGGCGAGCATCACACAGTGGCTGGCTCTCATCAACGCGGCGGCCCACTGTTGAGACAATGCGGTTGATAATTCGCAATAAGTGATCTTCATTTGCAAATTTTACATCAGATAATTCTAATTCGCCGCGCCGCTCAATATAGACATTTTCATGTCCATTTATGAGGATATCAGAAATAGCCTCGTCTTGGAGTATGGGCTCGAGCGGCCCGAGGCCGGTCATTTCATCATAGACTCCTTCGGCCAGATTTTTAATATCGCGGGTATTAAGTTTAAGTTTATCCTCGCGCGCCATTTGTGTGACGATGTCCAAGACTTTGGCTTTGAGGGCGCTGGTTTCCATCCCGTCCAAAGCGGTTAGGTCAATCTCTTCAATAAGGCGACCATGAAGCTTAATCTTCATCTCAAGCCAGCTATTCCCTCCCGTCTCTTGAAGCCTTAGCGGTGCGGGAGTCGGGTTGATAGGTCCTAGCCCAGCCGCAGGCTCAAGGGAGGGTTTAGCGGAACTTTTAGGGGGAGGGGCTTTGACTGATTTTATCAGCTCTTGCGGCGTGCCTTTTTGGGCCTTTTCCATTATGTCCAAAGGTTGCGAGGGCAGGGCCGCATGATGCGATAATAAATCTGAAAATCGTCCCATCGTCTTACCCCTTAAGCTGCTATGTGCTGCGCTGTGTTTAAGCTTTCAAGCCATCGTGTGGTAAGAATACGAACATCTTTGACATAGCGCGCATCACTGTTGATTACGCCAGCAGGGACCCCGCAATTACTTGCTTCCGTTAAAGTGTTTACATCAATACAAAGCGTTGCCGTGATGTCTCGCCCTAGCGCGCGGGCGGCATCTTTTTCACGCAAGCTATTTCTGAATGCGCGGCGCTCATAGCGGTTCAGGATAACGTCACAAGGTTCGGTCATATCGCAAAGGGCTTCAATCTCTTCTATTTCGCGGCGGGCTAAATGCAGAGCAGGCACGCTAGGTTCTGTGACAATTGCAAAACGATCAGCCCCCATAATAGCTGCAGCGTTCCAAGGGCGCCAAATCCGCGGAACATCAATGACAAGATAGTCATAGAGTTGGCTAGTCACATCGAGCATCGCCGTCACAGTTTCTGGATTGACCCGTTCATTGCCGAGAAGGCTATTAGGCGCGGCAAGTAGGTCAATGCCGCTTTGATGGGTGCTTACAAGGGCGGCCATAAAGGCGCGATCAACATCTTGCGGGCGGCGCGTGAGATCTTGCAGCGTTAAGCCTGGGCTCAGGTCAAGATGATGGGCGCAGCTGCCCGTTCCAAAATCTAGATCTATAAGGCAAACACGTGGATTTTTAATGGCGCTGCCAGACTTCAAGCTATTCCTATTTTCACTAGAAAAGCTATAGGCAAGCTGTACGCTAAGACTTGTTGTGCCAACCCCGCCCTTTGCTCCCATGAGTGCAAAACATTTTGCAGTTGGCTTTAAAGTTTTTTGCGCCTCGGTCTCATGGCTTCCTGTTTCTTCTCGAACAGTGCCATTTGAAGGAATCGTCTCAAAGGCAGGAATCTCTAGTGGATCATTATCGGTTAGGCGCTGCGCAGACATTACTATTTTTTCGTTTCAGTCGTCTGGGGTTCTGGCGTCGTGCCATTTTCATAATTCTCCCGCGCAGCGGCGCGGCGCTTGGGGTTTGCAGGAATATGCGTATTGGATTTTTGTGCCGCGCTTGGAGCAATCGCTTGGACGTCTATATTATGCCCAATAGCCGCGCCAAAACTGCCAGAGGGCCCTGTTAAGGCGGGCTGGGTGCTTACGCATCCTCCAGTCAGAGCGGCACTGGCCATAATGAGTATTAATTTCGTCATATTTTTCATTTTGAGCTCCCTAAGGCCGTAGCTTGTGCTTTCTTGGCAACGGGCCCTTCGATTGACCCGCCGAGAAAGCTCTCAAGGTCGCTCGGCACGCTGAGCTTATCTAAAGGGGTGGCCAAGTTTGAAATATCAGGGGCTGGCTGGACAAGGCGCGGCGTGACGATAATCACAAGCTCAGTTTCAGATTTTTGATAGCGCGTTGACCGAAAAAGCGCCCCAAGTACAGGAACATCTCCAATCCAAGGCGTCTGCGACTTTGAATTTGATGTGTCATTTTGCAAAAGGCCTGCTATGGCAAAGCTTTGTGAGTTTCTAAGTTCAATTGTTGTATTGGCGCGGCGAACGCGCAAAGCTGGAATCTCCACGCCTTCTAAAATCAGGGCGTTGGCATTATCGAGCTGACTGACTTCGGGCGCGACTTTTAGGTTGATAATCCCGTCATCAAGCACCGTTGGCGTGAAAGCGAGGCTGACGCCAAATTCTCGAAATTCAATACCAATATCATCGCCATCAACTGATACGGGGATAGGGAACTCGCCCCCTGCCAGAAAGCTTGCTGTTTCGCCCGACATAGAGACAAGATTGGGTTCGGCTAGCGTTCTGATAATTCCTTTTTCCTCGAGCGCCGAAAGCGATGCGTTCAGACTCGTAGAACCGAAATTGGTTACAAGCGCCCCTGATAAAACAGGGTTGGCAATTGAAGCGCTGCTCTGAATAAAGTCGCCCGCGCGCTGGGTCAGCACATTTATACCAAGTTCTTTAATGGCATTGCGGGAGGCTTCGATGAAGCGCACTTCAAGCATGACCTGATGAGAATCGCGAATAGTTAGGCCATTTGTCACCTTGTTGGGCGCGTAGGCCTGCGCAATTTTTTCAGCCTGTTTAGATATAGGCTCATTGGTGACATCGCCCGATAGGTAAATGCCGCCCGCCATTGTTCGGACATTAATATGCTCTCCGGGCAAGTTCTCATAGAGTGACTTTTTCAGCCCTATAAGATCATAGCCTACCGTGACATCTAGTATATCAACGAGGCGTTTTTCAGCGTCATAAAGCATGACATTCGTCTTTCCGGTTTGCTTGCCTAAAAGCTGAAAAGATTTATCCGTGAGCACGACAATATCGGCAATGTTGGCATTTGCGACCCGCACTTCTTTAAAGGCAGAGTCTGTGCGCAATAAAATGGTGTCATCTTTGACAACTTTCGTATTCACGCGCGATTGAGTGGCAGCCTCATCAACCCAAGATTTAGCAATTGCGGTCTGTCCAAAGGCTGAGGCCAAGCCGCCGGCCAATAAGAGCGTTCTTGTAAATTTCTTTTTCATTTCTAGCCCCCCGCCAGTTTTTGTGCTGCAGCGCTGCTGTCTTGCTCGCGCAAAACGGTAACGTCATCGCGTGTCTTGCCGCGAATAATTGTAATTTGCGCTGTTGTTGACGGCGCAGCTTTGGCAGGCGCACTTGCCTTTATATTTGATGTCCACGCGCTTGTGGCCTTGCGCACGGGTTTAAGCTGTGAGGCTTGCAGGCGCGTGGTTGGCGAAATGATGGTTTGGCCAATGCCGCGCAAAGTCAAAGAGAGCTGGCCAGTATCAAGAGCCAGATGTAAGCGCTGGGCATCATCATTGGTCACCTCTAGCGTGACCGAGCTGGCAATATCTGCTTGCGGGCTATCGGGATTGTTATTTTGGTCAATACCCAAAACCTTGACATTTTGCAAAAGCACATCTGAAATCATGTCGGGTGTCTTTTTAGGATTTTGTAGGTCTGGGCGGCGCATATAAATTACGTCGACAAAATCACCGGGAACGATAAAGCCGCCCACGCCTGTCAGAGCATCCACATCTATCGCCACGGCTCTATAGCCCTCACTAATCATCGCAGAGAGGGAGCCCTTTCCATTTGGCCCGCTTATCTTGTAATCCATGATGGGCTCATTGGCCCGCATTTGTGTCAGTACGATTGTGCGGTGCGACTCCTTGCTAAAAACATCATCTAAAGACCTAAAAGCTCCCTGCGGAATGGCATCTTCTGGATAGTTTACAAGGCGCAGCGATTGTGGGCTTAACGCCTCTCCAAAGCTAAGGTCATGACCGGCAACAACAATGGAAAGTGTGGGTTCAGATATAGCACTCGCCGCAGTTGTTACATCGATGCGGCTATCGCGAAACTCATCTTCGATCGCGTCATTAATCCAGCTGCGCGCCAGAAAAATAGCCATGATACCAAAGGCTGCTGATGCAGCTAGAGTCACAATAGTATTCAAACGCATTATTCATCCCCATTACCACTATATCCCACAATGGCTTGGACGAATGATTAACGAGAAGGTTCAAAATTTTTGTC
>CALKIX010000055.1 GCA_937995665.1 uncultured Hellea sp.
GGTGAAAGTCTTTCTAACCTTTCCAAGGTTCTGCGCGGGCGAAAAATGTTGCGCGAGAAAATCAAAGCTTTATCAGCCGAGGCCAAAGCCTCTTCAATTATCATTGGTTCTCTGCCTATCGCTGTCATGGGTTTAGTTACAATTGCTGCGCCCGATTATATGGATGATCTTTATAACACGGCGACAGGTCAACGAAATATGGTCATAGGCGTCGTCATGATGGCGATGGGTATATTTATGATGCGTAAAATGATTAATTTCAAGTTTTAGGAGGCTTTGATGAGTGGTGATTCAACAGCATTTATTTCTAACGTAGCCTATCTGACAACGTCTCTACTTGCCGCCGCAACCATATACACCCTCGTCGCGCCTATGTTGGAAGGCGATAAGCTTAAAAAACGGATGAATTCAGTCGCCAATGCTCGTGAGGGTATGCGTCAAGATCGTTTGAATCAATTAAATAAAAAAGCAGGCCTGCGCAGTGACGACAAGGGCTTCGTTAAAAATATGGTGGATAAGCTTAGCCTTGATAAGCTGCTTGAAGCCTCTGACCTAAAAGATAAATTAGCGCAGGCAGGTTTGCGCGGCCAACGTCCGATTTATACATTCTATTTCTTTCGTCTTGCGCTTCCAATCATTGGATTGCTTTTTGGCTTGATCTTTTTTGTTCTGCTTAATACGCCCGGTTGGGAAATGGTCCAGCGCGTTGGCGGGACGGTCGCTCTGGTCACCTTTGGGTATTATCTTCCCGGTATTTGGGTTAAAAATATGGCCAGTAAACGACTGGCCTCAATTGTTCCCGTTTTTCCAGATGCTCTCGACTTACTCCTCATTTGTGTGGAATCTGGCATGTCGGTGGAACTTGCATTTGCAAAGGTTGCCGAAGAAATGGCCGAAAACTCTGTTGAGCTTGCCGAGGAATTTTCACTCACGACTGCCGAGCTCTCATATTTATCTAGCCGCCGCATGGCGTTTGAGAATCTCGCGCGCCGTAATAACCATGTAGGAATCCGCTCAGTGTCTACAGCGTTAATACAGGCCGAACGTTACGGTACACCCTTGGGGGATACTCTTAGAACTATGGCCCATGAGAACCGTCAGATGCGCGTGATGGCGGCCGAGAAAAAAGCTGCGTCACTCCCAGCCAAGCTCACAGTTCCAATGATCTTATTCTTCCTACCTGTTCTTTTCATCGTTATCTTAACCCCAGCGGGTATGCGACTTGGCGGTGCCCTAGGGGGTTAATAAACCTCAGAACTTTACATAATAAACTAAATTAAAAGAGCGGCTTTTTTTAGGCCGCTCTTTTTCATGTCTGATAATTGCAACAGAATATCAGCTCCTTTTGGGAGCTTATATTATTAGCGGCGCCGGCGGGCTTGTTCGCGGCGCTCGGATAATGGCGCAGAGCTTGGCTCGGCATAGGGTACGTAACCATTTGCAGCAGCGGTCGGGTAGCCCCTCAATTGCGCTATTGGCGCAGCGCGGGGCGTGTAGCTTTGCTGCGGTGCGGTCTGCGGGTAAGGCGAGGTTGCGGCGGGTAGGCTGCTCGCTTTCGGGCCTAGATTCTTCGATATTTGTTCAAGCACTGAAAGCTGCTGTGCCGTTGGTTCCTGAGCGGTTGCGCCGATCGGGATTGTCACTTTGCCCCGTGAGGATTGCTGCGCGGCAAGACGAGCGGCATCAGAGGCTGTCATTGGCTGGGTGTTGCGGCCAGCAAGCTGCGCTCCAGAGTTATAATTATTGGCACTGTAAGTGTAAGAATTACGTTCTGAGGCGGGCATTGAAGATTTGGCGGGAGGGGCGCTAGCGGCCGTCCGCTTGGGCACATATTGAGCTTGTGGCATAGCTTGGCGTTGTGGCTGCGGCGCATAAGCCTGCGGGGCCGCTAGGCGCTGTGGCCGCGCTTGAGTCTGTGCTTGCGACTTATAAGCGCCGCGAAGCTGTGGACGCTGACCCGCATATTTACTGGCCTCTTCCGTTTTGCCTTGAAGCTGTAGGACTAAAGCCAGGTTCTGGCGAACGCTTTTACTTGCGCCGGGCACGGCCACAGCACGGCGTAACCAACCTTCAGCGGTTTGTGGATCACCAGATAGAGCAAAGCTTAGACCCACATTCGCCATGACATTCGGATCATTTGGCGTGATCTGTAGGGCGCGCGCATAGTGACGTCGTGCCAGATCATAATTTTGATCTTGGTCCAGAGCCGCCCCTTTAAGTGACCATAGCCGCGCATAACCAGGCGCGGTTCGCAGGGCTTCATCAAGAGGCTTGATGGCTTCATCGGCACGTTCCATCGCGATGAGAGCGGCTGCAAATTCAGCTGTTAGGTATGGATCTCGTGGATATAAGGCCCGAGATGTCTGGGCGATTTCGACAGCGCGTTGGGGATTGCCTAAGCGTCGCACTGCGGCGGAGAGCTTTATGGCGCTTTCAAGATCTCCGGGGTTAAGCTCATATTCGCGGGACCAAAAAGCAGCTTGAGCAAAAAGCTCCTGCGTTTCTATATTATCACGTGTGGTGCGGCTGGCGGGCTGATATTTTGAGCTTTCCAGCGTCTCTTTAATATCTAGCTCTGATTCCGTATAGCCCGGCGCGACGGCGCAGCCGCCCAGCCATAAAACAGCAAGGGGTAAGCAGCTAAGCATGGGACGTGACATAGATTTAAGCATTTAACTTCCTCCAATGGCCACGCATCTATTGCGCAGGGATAAGATTTCGTTAACAAATGTAAACACATACGGTTAACGAGACGTTAGCAACTCATAAGATGTAGGGAAGAATTACACTATGTTCACAACTCAGAATGATATCACGGCCAGTACAAGAGTCGTTCCGATATATGTGGTGCGCCCGCACGTTTGGGGTGAATATAGAGAGAGCCTTAATGATGCCCATAAAAATACAGCCAAGCATTATAATTTTGAAGGTAAGGCTAATCAGCTGCTCACGCTTTTTGGGGATAAGGGGCATATTGAAGCCGTGTATTTTGGGGCCGGAAAGCTTCGAGATGATCATGAAGGTCCGATACGGATAGGAAAGCTAACAACCCTTTTAAAAGCGGGATATTATAAATTTGAAACTTTGCCTGAGGACTATAGCGCGCCTTTATCTGCTGTAGGTTGGGGCATGGGCACCTATAAATTTGAGGCTTATCTTCCGTGCGTGACAGATTTTCCTGTTTTGGTGATTGATGCTGAGCGTAGCGGCGAAGTTAGCTCTATTGTTGGGGCCGTGCACCTTTGCCGTGACCTCATAAATATGCCTGCCAGTGATATGGGGCCCGAGAATTTGGAAAAAGCGGCTCTCAAACTGGCAAATGAATATGAGGCCACAATAAATGTAACAAAAGGCGAGGCGCTTTTAGAGCAGAACTTTCCGATGATTCATGCCGTGGGCCGCGCCGCTCATGAAGCGCCGCGCCTTGTCGAATTTGAATGGGGCGACCCGGCCCACCCGCGGCTGGCCTTGATTGGAAAGGGTATTACGTTTGATACGGGCGGGGTAAATATCAAATCCGCCGCGGGCGCACGTATTATGAAAAAGGATATGGGCGGTGCTGCGCATGCGCTAGCTCTTGCGAAAATGATTATGGCCAATAATCTTCCTATTCGTTTGCACTGCCTTGTCGCGATTGCTGAAAATGCGATTTCGGCGGGTGCTTATCGTCCCGGGGATATTTTAACCTCGCGCGAGGGGCTGACCGTTGAAATTGATAATACGGATGCAGAGGGCCGCCTTGTCATGGCCGATGCGCTAACTAAAGCCGCCGAGGATGAGCCCGTGTTGATAATCGATTTTGCGACGCTTACAGGGGCGGCGCGCGTGGCCTTGGGGCCAACATTGCCGCCATTTTTCTCTAATCGCACCGGTCCCGTGGAAGGCATTTTAATTCAATCCGAGCAGCAATGTGATCCCATTTGGCATATGCCTCTCTGGCAGCCTTATAACGCTATGCTTAGCTCCCCGATTGCTGACATGAAAAACTCAGGTGGGGGCTTTGCGGGCGCGATAACGGCAGGTTTGTTTTTGGAGCGCTTTGTCAAAGGACGCCCCTGGATGCATTTTGATGTCTATGGCTGGACGCCGAGCGCGAGAGGCGGACACCCTAAAGGTGGGGATATGTTTGCCACCCGCGCGCTCTATCATTGGCTAAAGGCTGGCGGGCTAAATGGAGACTTCACGGCTTAGTTTTTGTGCTGCCCAAACATTTATACGCCCAGAGATTATAATATGGGTGATAATGGCCAAGATGATAGTCACGCCGAGCGTAGCGGCTATTAAGGACCATGTTCCCATAACTGGGTAGAGCGAGAGCAATGTCTGGCAGACGGGCCAACAGCCAATATAAATGCCTAGCGTTAAATTTGGCCAGCTTGCCATCCAGTCAGTCGCGCGTGATGGCTTTTGAATAATAAGCACCGCAAGATACGTCCAAAATAGCGTGGAGAAGACTTCAATAAGAGGTGACCATGGCAGTAGGAGATAGTTAAAGATTGCCCCGCCTAAAATCCCGCCAAGCAATAGTCCTTTGCCGATTATTTTCGCGGGCAATTTATGCTGCCATCCCCAAAGGGCGGCCCCGATCAAGAAGGCATATCCAAGGCGTAATCCTAAGATGAGGGGCTCAAATTGCGTGAAGCCATTTTTATAACTCCAGCCATAAGCTAAGACATAGAAGAGCGTTGAGGTGATGGCTAAGATTAAAATGACAATGCGAGACTTTAAAATGCCAAGCCGCCAGCCCGCCGCCATTAATATATGCGCAATTGCGCCCCAGCGAAATGTCCAAATGGCCCCTTGGACGAGGCACATATATTTTGCGTCATCAAAAAGTCCTGGAAGTTCTGTGCCCGGATCAATCAGCGTAACAGTTTTCAAAAAATAGAGTGCTAATTTTGGAAAAGCCTTTGTGAAGGATTCTTCAGGAATGCAAAAAATCGGATAGAGGATAAAGATAACCGCTGAAGTATAGACTGCCAGAAGGGGCAGATTGCGCAAGGCTCTTGACATAAGGTAACGCAAAGAAGAGCCGTGCCTGTGCAAGCTTCGAAGGGCGAGGTAGCCTGATAAACAGAACAGAACCTGGATACCTAACCAGCTCGGGTCGTGGCCGAGATGGCGCAAAACCTCGCCGGCTTGTGGTGAGATTCCCATGGTTGAGGCATAGCCAATGGCAATGATAATGACGATAAAACTCCTCACGGCGTTAAGTCGCGTCAGAGGCATTTCACACCAATCATGACTATTCTTGTCCATTTTAACCATCACATTTTTAATTTTGAGTTGTAAATATAAAACGAAAACCTTAAAATTTTGCTGATTATTCAATGATTTATATGCGTAAAAAGAAAAAAAGTTAATGAAGTCTTGACCGAAGAATCACGAGTGTGCGAATCATGATTCGAAAGTGATTTGTTTTTAAAGGATAATCAAAGCTCAGTGACCCAGACCGTCTCCAGATCACGCCCTAGTCGCAAAGACTCGCTCAGTCTTTGGCACCGTGTGACTGTGGCCTCTGTCTCAAATCCTGGCCCTGATTTATCGTCTCGCCAACTCGCTATTCTGATGAGTGTTTACCTCGATGACGCTGTTCACACCGTGCGCTCTTTGGCAGAGCAGCTGAATGTCACTAAGGCGGTTATCACCCGCGCCATTGATACTTTGACGCGCTACGGATTTGTCACGCGCGCGCCAGACCATCGCGATAAGCGCTCGGTTATCATTAAGCGCACGACGGGCGGTATTTTGTATCTGCAAAGCTTTGCAGATATAATTGCAGCCGAGACGAATTCTGCCCCATTATCACTTGCCGCGGCGTAGGTGAGCTTAGACTCCCGTATTCATTTACCGCGTGATTGTGGCCCTAAAATTGCGCGCTATAGCGTTATCACGCCCACCGCTTCCATCCGTAAAAAACCTTCAAACGCCGCCGCTCAAGAGAGCGAAATTATTTATGGCCAGGCCTTTGATGTTTATAAGTTAAGCCGAGGATGGGCCTGGGGGCAGCGCGTCACGCCTACTCTGCGCCCAGGATATATTGGCTATGTAAAGGCCAAAACATTAGATAGTGTTGCGCCTGAGCCTACACATCAAGTCACAACAATGGGCGCGCCAGTTTTCACAAAGCCCGATATAAAAAGCTCTCCTACAATGATTCTACCGTTAAATGCGCTACTCTCGGATAGAGGTCAGGGTGAGGGTGAGGACTTTATCCAAATCGGGCCCAAGAAATTTGTCCACCACAAACATATACGCGCGGTTTCGGGCGAAAGTCCTAGCGACTTTGTGAGTGTCGCAGAGGCACATATGGGACTGGCCTATATTTGGGGCGGGGTAAGCTCGTTTGGGCTGGACTGCTCTGGCTTGGTTCAATCCTGCTTGCGCGCGGTAGGATATGATGCCCCTCGCGATTCTGATATGCAAATGGCCGAACTTGGAACGGCGCTGCCTCTATCGTTCACGGGACTAGCGCGCGGTGACCTTGTTTTCTGGAAAGGCCATGTCGCCATTATGACGTCGGAATCTGAAATTGTGCACGCCAATGCTTATCATATGAAAACGGCGAGCGAGCCTTTAAGCCAAGCCGCCTCGCGCATTAAAGCCTCAGGCGGGGGCGATATTCTCGCGATAAAAAGGCTATAGAGTTTAGGCTTATTGCCCGTCTATCTTAGGGGCTATGTTTTCTATAGTCTCGATGACGGCTTGCTCACCTTCCGCTGTTTCAATAACTGCTTCTGGCGTGGCTGCAGGCGCAGGTTGCGGCAACGGGCTATCAGCCGCAACGCGTAGATATTCAATCACTGCGGCGCGGTCTTCAGCTTTTTTCAGCCCGATAAAGTTCATATTCGTGCCTGAAACAAATTTTGTAGGCTTGGCAAGGTAGCTGTTAAGTGTCTCATAATCCCATGCAAGGCGTGCGGCCGTCAGCGCGCCAGAATATTTGAAATCACCCCGCGCGGCTGCGGCTGCGCCGACAATACCGTAAAGGTTAGGGCCTGTGCCATGCCCGCCGCCAGCATCAGCATTATGGCAAGAGGTACACTTTTTAAAGACTTTCGCGCCTTTTTCCGCGTTCATAGCGCCAATCCAATCGGCTTGCGGGAAGGGAAGAGGCGCAGCTTCAGCAGCACCGCTAGTCACAGGCTCAAGGGAGCCTACAAAATAAGCAGGGACTTCGGGGGCATCTGAATGCATGAAAATATGCGGTAATTCGCGAATCATCATTACGCCCAGCCCTGTCGCTAAAACAGCGGCTGCAATCTTATTAAAACCAAGTTCGTCCATCGGGCAGTCCTTAAGGGTCGATTGTGTGATTCTTGGATCACCATCATTTGCCGCCTTTTATAAACAAATCTATGAAAAGCAAACCGAAAACACCTTGCGGCGAACCGTCGCAAAGGCTTAAAGGCTTTCGCAGGAAAGGAAACCGCATCAATGAGTGAAAAAATCGTATATCAGGGAGAGTCTGGTGCTTATTCTCATCTGGCCTGTCAAATCGGTTTCCCGGCGATGGAACCGCTTCCAAGCCCAAGCTTTGCGGCCGCCTTTAAGGCTGTGCGAGAGGGCGAGGCGAAAATAGCGATGATTCCCGTCGAGAATACTGTGGCGGGAAGAGTTTCTGATATTTACCACCTATTGCCCGAGGGCGGACTGCATATTATTGGGGAGCTATATTTGCCCGTACATCATCAGCTTTTAGGCTTTAAAGGCGCTAAGCTGGAAGATATTAAAGCGGCGCGCTCACATCCTATGGCGTTGGGTCAAGTCAGAAAGCGTCTTGAGGGGCTGGGAATAAAGCCCGTCTCAGACGTAGATACGGCGGGGGCCGCGCGGGCCGTGTCAGAGCTTGGAGACCCAACTATTGCCGCGATTGCTTCGAGCTTAGCAGGTAAGATTTATGGTCTGGACGTTTTGGCCGCCAATATTGAGGATGCCTCCCATAATACGACCCGTTTTTTGGTCTTGGCGGATAAGGCGCTCAACCTGCCACCAAATAAGGGGCCGGTGGTCACAAGCTTTGTTTTCAAACTTCGCTCTGTCGCCTCCGCGCTCTATAAGGCGCTTGGCGGATTTGCGACGAATAATGTGAATATCACGAAGCTAGAAAGCTATATGGTGGGCGGCTCATTCACAGCAGCCCAGTTTTATGTCGACGTCGAAGGGCATCCGCAAGAAGCGGGGCTAAAAGCAGCTTTGGAGGAGCTATCCTTCTTCTCTGAGAGCATTACCATGCTTGGCACATATCCGGCCGATCCGATACGTTCTAAATAGGGCGCTCTCAATATCATCAGCTATTGTGAGTTGCGGCATAACTGCGAAATATCTACATAGAGACTATGAAAATACTCGTTCTCGCATTTTTTATCCTGTTTGGAACCTTTGGAACTGTGCAAAGCGCTTACGCCGGCAAAGCCCCTGTCTATACCTCTTGGCAGAATAATATCGCTGTGGGTGGATATGATAGTGTTAGCTTTTTCTCTGGCGTGCCCATAGAGGGCGATAAGGCCTATAGCTATGACTATAAGGGGGCGACATGGCGATTTTCAACGCGCGGCAACCTTGAGCTTTTCAAGACTAACCCCGAAGCTTTCGCGCCGCAATATGGCGGTTATTGTGCTTGGGCCTTGGCGGAAGGTAAGCTTGCAAAGGGCTCCCCTAAACATTGGCGCGTTGAAGATGGTAAGCTTTATCTGAACTTTAATGGCCGTATTCAGCGCCGCTGGGAACGCGATATTGCTGGTTTCATTGAGGCGGGCGATACTAATTGGCCGGCCGTTTTAGAAGACTAGGCCCTTATGCCTAATTCTCTAGCCAATGCTTTAAGAGCTGATAGGCGATTGTGATGGGCGGCGGACAGCGGAATATAAAGCTTGTTTCTTCAAGCACATCCTCAATCTCTTCGCGGCTATACCAGTGCGCTTCCTCGAGTTCTGCTTTATTCAGCGTAATCTCTTCGCTCTTGGCCTCGCATATAACGCCCATCATTAGCTGACTGGGGAAGGGCCATGGCTGGCTAAAGATATATTGTGGGTTTGTCACTTCGATGCCGACTTCCTCATAGGTCTCCCGAATAACGGCCTCTTCAATCGTCTCGCCCTGCGAAACAAACCCAGCCAGAGCCGACATCCAGCCTGCGGGCCAATCAAGACCTCGGCCAAGTAGGACTTTATCGCCTGAGATGATTAGCATTATGACGACAGGGTTGATGTGCGGAAAATCCTCAGTTTTGCAATTCGTGCAAAGGCGCTTCACGCCCCCGCCATTAGGCGTTGAGCGCGTACCGCATTTGGGACAAAAGCGGTGGGTGAAATGCCACTCTAACAAGGCGCGAGCGCGTCCTGCCAAGGCCAGCTCTTGCGGGGAGAGGCGCGGGCCGAGGCTACGGAGCGTCTCAAAACTTTCTTCTGGCGCAATGTTTTCTGGCTGCGCGAGCGAGGCGGCAAAGAGGGGCGTGCCGTTTTCGAGGCCGAGAAAGGCTGGGCCCGGATCATGCAGATTTTGGCCAATAAGTTTAGACGGGTGAATGCGCAAAAGGCGCTGGCCTGATTCAAGCGCGGGCTGGCCTTTGTAAAAGCACAGACATTGGGCCTTAGGGTCTTCAATGAAGGCTTGCACCTCTTTGGCAGAACGCTGCGTTTCAGCGAAATCAAGGGATAGGCCGGCAAAGGGCATCGTAAAGTCAAAAGTCATGGCGCGGTTTAACGGGTTTAGCGCGCTTTGGCTAGCGCTCAAAAAAAGCGTTTAGCCCGAGTTGGATATCTGAACTCCCCGCGAATGCTGATAAATTTATCAGTAAATATTAAACAAAATCAGTGTGTTGTAGGAATGCATCACAAAAAAACAATTGTCGGGTATGACTGAAATTATCTGTTGTTTTTAGCATGCACTCACACGATATCGAGAAGGTCTATTTAATTACATAAAAGGGAAAGATAATATGACATTTTTAAAAACTATCCTTGCAACAGCGGCGATTGCTGGTTTTGCAACTACAGCTGCGGCTCAGGATACGGGCGCATATGTAAATGTCGGTGTAGATGCCGTTGAATTTGATGCCTACACACTCAGCGGAAAACTAGGTTATAATTTTACTGAAAATTTCGCTGTCGAAGGTCAAGCTGCTTTTGGTATCAGCGATGACGAGGATGATGACGGTGATACTGCTGGTGTAGATAATAGCTTTGGAGCTTTTGTTAAGGCAGGTCTACCTCTTGATGGCGGCGCTGAAATTTTTGTTCGCGGTGGATATCATTTCACAAAACTTGGCGGCGAAATTGACGGTGATGATGTCAGCGCAAACACTGATGGCGTAGCCTTAGGAGTCGGTGGTCAATATATGTTCGGCGGCTTAAATGGTGTTCGTCTTGAATACACATATTTTGACGTTGAATCTGTTGGCGGTGACATCTTCTCACTTTCTTACGTGCGTAAGTTCTAAGCTAAGCGCTTGAAGCATAATGAAGGTAGCTCGGTTTCGGCCGGGCTATTTTTTTGGCTTGCAGTCTTTCCGTCAAACGCGCATATAACGCTCGGAAAGTGGCTTTGGACGAAATCCTTGCCAACCCGGTCAGGGCGGGAACGCAGCAGCCGTAACAAGTCTTTTTTGGGTCAAGGTTCACTTTCCACTCGCGAAACGCCAACAATCGATTTATAATCGATTGCAGTAAAGCGCCTAAATCGCCAGCGATTTAGGGTGCTTGATTTCTTTACTAGACCCCCAAAATGTCCACCGATAATTGCGCGAATTGCTTCCCTCAGCGCGGAATCGCCTCTATAATCCCCACATGACCGAAGGCTCCAATCAGACCTATCAAGTTCTCGCACGGAAATACCGCCCGAGCACCTTTGAAGATATGATTGGCCAAGAAGCCATGGTGACAACCTTGCAAAATGCTTTCGAGGCGAACCGTGTGGCCCATGCCTTTATGCTCACGGGCGTGCGCGGGATTGGCAAGACGACCACGGCGCGGCTGCTGGCGCGCGCGCTCAATTACGAATCCGATAGCGAGGCTGGCCCCTCTGTCAATCTTGGTATATTGGGCAAGCATTGTGAGCTGATTATGAGTTCCACTCATATGGACGTGCTCGAGATGGATGCGGCCTCGCGCACAGGCGTTGATAATATGCGCGAAATGCTGGATGGTGTGCGCTACGCCCCCGCCACAGCGCGCTATAAGGTCTATATTATCGATGAGGTGCACATGCTCTCTGCGGGTGCCTTTAATGCCCTGCTGAAAACCTTGGAAGAGCCGCCCGACCACGCAAAATTTATTTTTGCGACCACTGAAATTCGCAAAGTCCCAATCACGGTGCTCTCGCGTTGCCAGCGCTTTGATTTGCGCCGCGTCGAGGCGGGCGCGCTTCAATCCCATCTGTCTGGGATTTGCGAAAAAGAAGGCGTGAATGTCTCCTCAGAGGGCCTCGCGCTTATTGCCCGCGCCGCTGAAGGCTCTGTTCGCGATAGCCTGTCACTGCTTGACCAAGCCATTGTCCAGTCAGGTTTGGACGGAAGCGAAGTTAGCGGCGAACAAGTCCGTGATATGTTAGGCCTTGCCGACCGCGTGCGAATTTTAGACCTTTTTGCGCTGGCCGCGACAGGCGATGGCAAGGGCGCGCTCACCGAGATGCGGAGCCAGTATAATGATGGGGCAGACCCTGCCATTGTCATACGCGATATGCTTGACATTTGCCATGAGGTGAGCCGCGCTAAAACGCTTGGCGAGGGGGCAGAATTTGATGCCGCGCCCGACCAGATTACCCGGCTTAAGGATTTGGCCGAGATGCTTTCACTCGGGCAGCTCACACGTATTTGGCAGATGCTCCTCAAAGCGCACACAGATGTGCGCCTTGCGCCTGCGCCGCTTGCGGCCGCTGAAATGGCGCTGCTAAAGCTGAGCGTGGCGGGGCAAATGCCGCCGCCAGAGCTTGCCGCCCAGATGATAGCCCAGATTAATAGCGGCGCTGTTAGCGCCCCCGTAATATCTTCAACCTCAAGTGCTTCACCAAGTCCCTCTGCGCCAACGCCGCCCGCGCAAGCCATGCAAGCGCAGCCTTCTGGGGGTGGGACCACATCGGCCGCCGCACCCATAAGCGCGCCGCAATCTGTCCCAGCGGCTAAGCCCACAGTAATGCTCTCTTCATTAGAGGATTTGGTGGACGCCATTCCTGATAGCCAGATTGTGCTTAAGTCCGATATTAAACGCTATGTGCGTCCTATCCAGTTCAAGCCTGGAGTGATGAGTTTTGAGCCCGCTCAAGGCGCGCCTGTTTCCTTGCCGGGGAAAATTGTCTCGCTTATCAAAGAGCTGACAGGCGAGCTTTGGATTGTCTCGCCTGAGATCAGCGGGGGCGGGGAGACGCTCAATGAGCGCGCTAAAAATGCCCGCGCAGCGCAAGACGCCAAAGACCGCGCCCATCCGGCGTTTTCTCACAGCCTATTAGCCGCAGCTGAGCTTATTGAAATTCGCGACGTCGCGCCTACATCTGAAACAGATAATGTGATTGACGGTAATTTCGGAGACGAGTCATGAAAGACCTAATGGGCCTAATGAAACAAGCCAAAGAGATGCAAAAGAAAATGGCTGAGGCGCAGGCTGAAGTGGCGGACATTGAAGTCACGGGCCGTTCCGGCGGCGGGCTTGTTCGCATTACCCTTGCGGGCGGTGGTAATATGAAATCACTAAAAATAGATCCGAGCCTCTTTGGTTCCACTGAGACGGATGATGCGGAAATGGCGGAAGACCTTATTGTCGCCGCTTATCAAGATGCTAAAGTCAAACTCGACGAAGCGCAGGCGAGTACGATGAAAAACGCCATGGGGGACATACCGCTCCCGCCCGGCCTTAATCTTTAAGTTTTAATCTTAGGCTTCCAAGCTCCAGCGGATAACCGCTTTTTGGGCATGGAGCCTGTTTTCAGCCTCATCAAAAACCGCACTTTGCGGCCCGTCAATGACGCTGGCGGTAACTTCTTCGCCGCGGTGGGCGGGCAGGCAATGCAAGAAAATAGCATCCTTAGCTGCCGCTTCCATAAGCGCGTCATTGACCTGATGGCTCATAAGGTCTGACAGGCGCTTATCGGCATCCGTATCGCCCATAGAGACAAAAGTATCAGCAATCACTACATCCGTGTCTTTGCAGGCGCTAAGCGGATCGGTTATGGTTTCAATATTGGCGCCTTGAGCGCGCGCCGCCTCGATAATAGCGCCGTCCATCGTATAGCCATAAGGGCAGGAAATTCGGAGCTTAAAGCCAAATTTGGCCGACGCATGGGCAAAGCTGACGGCCACATTATTGCCGTCTCCAACCCATGTGAGGGTCATATCAGAAAGCTGGCCGCCGCGCTCTTCAAGTGTTTGAAGATCGGCCATTATCTGGCAGGGATGATTATAATCGGTCAGGCCGTTAATCACGGGGACCTGCGCATTTTGCGCAAGGGCGGTGAGGGTATCATGCGAATTAGCGCGCAGCATAATCCCGTCCACAAAACGTGAGAGGACTTTGGCGGTATCTTCTATCGTTTCCCCGCGCCCTAATTGCATATCATTACTGGTGGCCGTAATCGATGTGC
Source organism: uncultured Hellea sp. (assembly GCA_937995665.1). Lineage (GTDB taxonomy): Bacteria > Pseudomonadota > Alphaproteobacteria > Caulobacterales > Maricaulaceae > Hellea. The sequence continues at coordinate 13,573 of CALKIX010000055.1, forward strand.
CGCCTAATTGGCGCATCGCCATATCAAAAGAAAAGCGCGTGCGTGTTGAAGACTTCTCAAAGATAAGTGCGAGGGTTTGCCCGCTAAAGGGGGCGTCCATGTCAATCTGGCCTTTAGGCAAGCTTCCACGCGCTTTTTTAATGCGGTGCGCTTCACTAAGAATCGCGCGCAGCTCGCTTGCTGCAATATCAGAAAGGGATAGAAAGTGTTTAACTTGGGACATCTCAGCCTCATGCAAAAAGCGTTGTTAGCGAAATTCGCATGAGGATGAAAGGAAAAAATGAGGTCTCTCTTAGGCCTCAAAATCGTCCATTTTGCGCGCGGCCTCAAAGCTTATGCGCAAAATGTCTATCGCCTCCCGTACATGCTCCTCTGTAATGATGAGCGGCGGGGCCAGACGGAGGACATTATCGCCAGCTGTGCCTGCCAAAAGACCATTGGCCAGAGCTAGGTTTTTAACGTCCTTAGCGGGCTTTTTCAGCTTCATGCCGCAAAGCAGGCCCTTACCGCGCAGCTCGTCAACAACATCAGGAAATTCGTCTTTTAAGGCTTCAAATTGCTGTTTTAGGAAGTTTGAGACTTTAGTGACATTATCAAAAAAGCCGTCCTCATGCATCAGGTCAAAGGCGGTATTGCCCACGGCCATTGCGAGCGGGTTGCCGCCATAGGTCGAGCCATGGGTTCCGGGAACCATGCCTGCTGCCGCTTTTTCGCTGGCAATACAAGCGCCCAGCGGGAAACCCCCGCCCATGCCTTTGGCCGCAGCCACAATATCAGGATGACCGCCAAGGCCATCGGGCCCGCAAGCCCATTCATAAGCAAAAAGTTTCCCCGTGCGACCCGCGCCGCATTGCACCTCATCATAAATTAATAAAATGCCATGCTCATCACAAAGCTCGCGCAGGCCCCGCAGGCAAGCTTCGGGAAGCGGGCGCAAGCCGCCTTCGCCTTGAACAGGCTCGACCAAAATCGCGGCCGTTGTTTCGCTTATAGCTTCTTTTAGGGCTTCATGGTCATTATAGGGCAAGTGAACATAGCCGGGCAGGGCAGGGCCAAAGCCTTCGAGATATTTGGCATTGCCCGTCGCGTTAATCGTGGCGTGGGTGCGGCCATGAAAGGCGCCTTGGAAGCTGAGAATATCAATGCGTTCTGGGGTGCCCTTGCTGAAATGGTAGCGCCGCGCTGTCTTCATCGCGCATTCAAGCGCCTCAGCCCCTGAATTGGTAAAAAAGACTTTGCCAGCCCATGGCAGCGCCTCGCAATATTTATTTGCCAAATCATGCTGTCCGGGGATACGGAACAGGTTAGACAGATGCCAGAGCTTCTCGGATTGCTCTTGCACGGTTTGCACCATTTTGGGGTGCGAATGTCCAAAGGCCATTACAGAAATGCCGGCAATAAAATCAAGATAGCGCTCGCCCTTATGCGTATAAAGATAAGCGCCGTCTCCGCGTGTGAATTCTAGCGGGGGCGGGGCGTAACAATCGAAGAGATGATCACCTTTGGCCATGATGGGTCCTTTAATATTCCTGCTATTTTTAAGTGAGCTAAGACTTAATTCGCCAGCCTGCCTTAATGACCCTGAGCACTAGCGTAAATAAGATAATATTCAAGACTGTAATGAAAATCACCCCGTGAATGACATTGCCATCGGAGGTGCCAAGAAAACCATAGCGAAAGCCATCAATCAGATAGAAAAGCGGATTGAATAATATCAGTTTTTGAAAGCTCTCGGGCAGCACGGTGATGGAATAGAAAGTGCCCGACAGAAATGAAAGCGGCAGAATGATGAATTGATTGACCACGGCGAGCTGATCAAATTTTTCCGCCCATATACCGGTTAAAACTCCAACCATGCCCATCATAAGCGCCGCAGATATGGCAAAGAAAAGAACCGCCCAAATTTTGACAGGTATCATGGGTGTGAAAAAACTCAGCGCGAGACATGTGACAATGGCTACAGCCATGCCGCGCGTGGCCGCCCCGCCAATCCAGCCGAGGGCTAATTCATAATAAGTCAGCGGCGGCATTAAGATGTCAGATATCGCGCCCGTCATTTTCCCATTCATTATAGATGAGGCGCTATTGGAGCCTGCATTATTCAGTATCCCGAGCATAACAAGGCCGGGCGCGAGGAAAGCCATGAAGCTTTTCGGCTCAGGTCGCAGCGCGGCGAAGGCGAGGACAAAGACCGTCATATAGAGCAAATTAGAAATGACAGGGGCAAGCAGTGTTTGGAGCCAAATCTTGGTGAAGCGGCGCACTTCTTTTTTGTAAAGCGTGCCCAGCCCCATCCAATTGACGCGGCCAAAATCGCGTTTATTTGGGGCTTTATCTTGCCTTGCCGAATCTGTTGTGGCCATAAAAAGCTCTAAAAAATCTAGAGTCGGCCTATCATGCAAGCATTTGTGTGCCAACCGTCAAATACGCCTGTAAAACTCATATTTAAGACCTACTAGATATTGATTCCTGTGGATTAGTGAAAACTTTATCTTGTGGTTTTTAACAATTTCTTTACATTATATTGTGTCGAGACGAGAGGGGACCTCAATCTCAATACTATATATTGTGTAGCTGATTTGACGGCGTTCAGACGGCTTTTTAAGTGATATTGGGCCGTCCGGTTCAAGATTTTAGGGAATAGAGTTATGGCATGGACTGAAGATCGAGTTGAAATACTTACCAAGCTTTGGGCTGATGGTTTAAGTGCTTCGCAAATTGCCAAACAGCTTGGGGGCGTAACGCGTAATGCTGTCATTGGTAAAGTTCATCGTCTGGGTCTATCAGGACGCGCAAAGCCTTCAAATCCTGCCAAAAAGGCCGCGCGCAAACCAACTGCCCCGCGCGCAAGAACATCGGCCCGAACCAAGACCCCATCCGCGCCGCGCGCCCCGCGCTCTGTTGTGGCCCCCCGTCCCGCACCACCACCGATTGAAGCCAAACCAATGGCCAATGGCGAGTTCGCGACCATCCTGACCATTACAGAGCATATGTGCAAATGGCCGATTGGCGATCCGAGCACATCAGAATTTCGTTTTTGCGGACGTAAGACAGAAGATAAAGAAGAGCCATATTGCACCGCGCATTCTCGCGTGGCGTATCAGCCTAGCCGCCGCCGCGGCGGAGGCGTACGCGCGCTTGGTCCAAACCCAACACGCCGCCGCATTCGCTAGCTCATATTTTGAAGGTGGTTGGCAGCTTCCCACACAGCTGATAGCGCAATAAAGTCACAACTCTCATCAGGCTCTCTGTCGTGATCAAGATCCGCGGGGCTGTTACGCGTGATAATAATCCCAATCGGTTCTTGAGTGAGCGTGTCTATGACGGGCCCGCCGCTCATGCCTGTCACAACGGGCTCATCGGGTGATTTGATGTGGGCAATCCACGTCCCGCTGCCAGCCCCGCGTTCAATATAAACCGTGCCGTGGCGTACTTCGAGGCTGCGCGCGCCTGCGGGATAGCCCTTGCAAATCACTTTTCGCCCACGGCGCGGAGCCGAGGGCTGGCGCTCAGGTAAGCGGACCCCAATCAGCGCCGCGTCTAATCCCTCTGGCCAGCTTAGCAGCTCGCCCTTAGCAAAGGGAGGTAGCATATCGTTGGTGTCGGTCATGCAATGGCCCGCTGTAATCCAGCCATCCCAAAGAGTAAAAAAGCTCGCATAGCACTGAAAGCCAGGCTCATTATAAAAATGACGTCTTATGCTAAGGTCGAGCCCTTCTACAGGAGGGGTAGGGGCGATGCTTTGGCGTAGGGGAGGGTGAAAAGCGCTTGGCTTTGGCGCGGGGGCCGCTTTGGACTTACGCCGCCAGAAAGAAAAAATAGACATAAGACTTCCTACATAAGCTTGCTCTTATAGCAAAGCTATGTTGAAGGTTTCTTTTTTGGATTGATTTTGGAACTACGAAAGCTGCGGCCCGTCATGACGGCATCTCTTCCAAAACGCTCGCGGGCCTTGTCGCTGGCGCGCTCGGCTTGTCCGCGCTTTAAGGCCGCGGGGTCAAGAAGGTCGCCTGCATCGCCGACGGGGGCTTGCAGCTCTGAGAGGCCTGCGCCAATGAGACGAAACTTTTGCCCCTTAGCTTCTTTTTCTAGCAGGGGCAGGCAGGTTTGAAAAATAGCATCGGCAAGCTGGATAGGCTGGGCAAGGCTGCGCCTTCGGGTCAGGCTTTTAAACTGGGCTGTTTTAAGTTTAAGGGTGACGACTTTTCCCGCAAGGTTTTTAGCTTTGCTGGCATCCGCGGTTTTTTTGCACACCTGCCAAAGCTTATCCTGCAAGGCGGCTAGCTCTGAGATATCTTCGCTAAAGGTGGTTTCTGCGGAAATGGATTTGCGCTCGCGCGTGGTTTTGACGGGGCGACTATCTTCGGCGCGGGCGAGGCGGGCGAGCCTGAGCCCCGCATCCCCAAACGCCTTGGCCATCTCTTTATCGCTGCGCTTTCGCACGTCTCTAATCGTTTCAATGCCCTTTTGGGCGAGGCTGCGCGCAAAGGCTGGCCCAACGCCATAAATAAAGCTTACAGCTTTATCGGCGAGAAAGTCCTGCGCTTCGGCGCGCCCTAACACGGCAAAGCCATTAGGCTTGTCCAAATCAGAGGCCGTTTTGGCGAGAAATTTATTATAGGATAGTCCAACGGAAACCGTAACGCCGACCTCTTTTAGAATGTCTTTTTGTAACCGTATGAGGCTTTGTGCAGGACTAGCCCTATGTATGCGCTGCGTACCAGATAAATCGAGGAAGGCTTCATCAATAGAGAGCGGCTCGACCAAAGGCGTGAGCGCGCGCATCATATCGCGGATGCGCCCGCCATCTCTGGCATATTTTTCCATATTCCCGCGCACGACTACGGCGTCAGGGCAAAGTTTGAGCGCTTTGAACATTGGCATCGCCGAACGTACGCCATAGATGCGCGCATGATAACAGGCGGCGGCCACAACGCCGCGCCGTCCCCCGCCTACAATGACGGGTTTGTCTCGAATATCAGGGTTGTCACGCTTTTCGACGGAACAAAAAAACGCATCACAATCAACATGAGCAATGGATAGCTCTGGCAGTTCTGCATGGGCGAGAAGGCGCTTAGAACCGCAGGCAGAGCAGCTATCGCCTGCCGCGGGCTGGGCGCAGTCCCGGCATAATGTCGCCAAATTTTCAGAGCCTAACAGGGCATAACTCCTCTGGTGTAGCTGGTTGTATTTGCCCTGCTGAGAGAAGGGCGTAGCCGCATTTATGGTTAACCTAAACTAAAGGGCAAGCAAACGCTTGATTAAGGATATTCTGCCATAAGGATGAGGTAGAATAATAACCGCGGACAACGTTCCGCACTTTGGTGACCCGGGAAATATGTTACAGATCATGCCGAAAAAAGTTCTAATTGTCGAAGATAATGAGTTGAACATGAAGCTGTTCGCGGATTTGTTGGAAGCTCATGGCTATGAAACACGCCAGACGCGCGAAGGGCTTAAGGCCATTAATATTGCCCGTGATTTTGAACCCGATCTCATCTTAATGGATATTCAGCTGCCTGAAGTCTCAGGCCTTGAAGTCACAAAATGGCTTAAGGATGATAATGCATTAGCCGATATTCCTGTTGTCGCAGTCACGGCTTTTGCCATGAAGGGTGATGAGAAACGCATCCGTGACGGGGGCTGCGCGGCCTATATCGCCAAGCCAATTACCGTCTCGTCCTTTTTGGAAACAGTCCGTAAGTTTTCAGAGGCAGCTTAGGCAAGATGTCGGCACGAATCCTGATCGTTGATGATCTTGCGCCAAATGTTAATCTGCTGGAAGTAAAGCTTCAGGCTGAATATTATGATGTCTTAACGGCCAATAGTGCTTACAAGGCGCTTGAAATCGCCAATAAAGAACCTCTCGACCTTATTCTTATGGATGCCATGATGCCGGGTATGAACGGTTTTGAAGCCTGCGAGAAGCTTAAGCAAAACCCTGAGACATGGCATATTCCGGTGATTATGGTCACGGCGTTGGAAGAAACCAAAGACCGTATTCGCGGGCTTGAGGCCGGCGCGGATGATTTCATTACCAAGCCGATTGATGATTTTAACTTAATGGCCCGCGTGCGCTCGCTTTTGCGCCTCAAGATGGTCACGGATCAACTGCTTAGCCATACGGGACATACGGCTGGTAATTCAAAGCCGCTCTTACAAGAAATAAATCAGGGCGCTGGCAAAATCCTTGTCATTGAAGACCATGATTTGCGCGCCAATAAAATTGCTAAGCCTTTGGGTAAAACTCATACTGTTACGGTTGAAAAAGACCCTGTTAAGGCCTTAAAGATCGCTAAAATTGGCATGGACCTTATTATTGTGAGCCTTGTCTCTGATAACTTTGATGGGCTGCGCATCTGCGCGAGCCTGCGCTTTAGTGAGCAAACACGCGAGGTGCCTATTCTCGTCGTGGGCGACCCAGAAGATGAAAAACGCCTCGTGCGAGCCTATGATATCGGCATCAATGATACTTTAATGCGTCCGATTGAGCTTCAAGAAATGCGCGCACGAGTCAATACTTTGCTCCGCCGAAAGTTTTACGCAGATAGCCTGCGTGAGAACTTTAACGAAAATCTTGAAATGGTGGTCTCTGACCCGCTGACGGGCTTGGGAAATCGGCGCTATTTTGAACGCGCCATCGAGCCGTTTTTTGGGGCTTTTGAAGCCAGTGAGGAAGCCTTTTCAATCATGGTCTTTGATATTGATCACTTTAAACGCGTCAATGATATTTTAGGCCATGATATGGGCGATCAAATCCTCAAAGAGATCGCGGCTCGCCTTGTCACCAATATGCGCGCCGTCGATGTCGTGAGCCGATATGGCGGCGAAGAATTTATGGTGGCGATGCCAAATACTAATGCCGAGGATGCGCTTATTGCAGCCGATAGGGTTAGAGGCTTGATTGCGGGAACGCCTGTTTTTGTGGACGGCCAAGCCCTGCATATCACCACGAGCGCGGGGGTGGCGCAAATCAAGGAGGGTGAGCGGCTACGCGATATCTTTAAACGCGCGGACAGTGCGCTTTATAAAGCCAAGCTAGCGGGCAGGAATAAGGTGATGGTGGCGGGCGAAACAGAGCAGGCCGCTGCTTAGCACAATATTTTTTGCGAGCCTCTAAAGCACAATTATCGGGCAAAACACCCAATATTTAGATGAATCGATAGCCGCAATTGGGGTGGTCACGGCTTTGGCCCGAATATCGTGGAAGTTCGGCCGCACAGAGATAAACATATGTCAAGCATCATATTCTTTCCCCGATGCTAAAAAACTCTACCCAGAACTGCGGTTCTGGGTTTTTTTTGAGCTATCATAATTCAAAAAAAAACCGCCCAATAGGACGGCTCTTATTTAAGAAACTACCTAGCAGTTACTTAATTTTACCTTCTTTGAAGTCGACATGCTTGCGCACGACGGGGTCATATTTCTTTTTGACCATCTTCTCAGTCATTGTGCGGGCATTTTTCTTAGTCACATAAAAGTAACCTGTGCCAGCGGTGCTGTTTAAGCGGATTTTAATAGTTGTTGGCTTCGCCATGGCTTACGCCTCTCTGCTGTAATTTGAAGCGCGGAACATACTCATAAAGGGCCCAGTGTCAACTCATTGAATCAGAGTTTTATGGCAAAGCGTTCGGAAAAGTTTCAGACAGATATTTTCCGTTTCGCGCGTAAGAGTAGAAGATATCACGGGGCGGGCGGTCATATTTGAGATAATCTTGCAAAACATTGAGCATCATTTTGGTCGCCCGCTGGAGGTCTAGCTCCTTTATCTGCTCAAATGTGAACCAGCCCACATCCAAAAGCTCAGCACTATCTTTGATAACGGGCAGGGGGGCCTCGCCCATATCTTTGTGGAAAAACCATGCATCAAAGCGTTTATGGCGGTGGGGCGGAGTGATGGCGCGGCCAAAGACATCAATATTGGTGAGATCAGCTTTTAGCCCTGCCGCGCGAAAGGCATCCCATGACGGATGGTTCACGTTTTTTTGCACGTCTGCGGCTTGTGCTAAAAATAATGAGGTTTCTTCATAGGTTTCGCGAATAGCGGCCAGCACTACGGCGCGGGCTTTGCGCGGGGTAAAGGCGGCTTCTAAGATATGCGCATTGCGGGATGTTAACTTTCCAGTATAGGCCGCATAGCTATCCGCGCGGTCAACGCGTCCGCCCGGGAACACGTATACGCTGGGCATAAAGTCGTGCCGGGCTGAACGCTTGCCCATTAATATGCGCGGATTATCGCGTGGGCCATGGGTAAGGACAATGGTGGCAGCAATCCTTGGCCGCGCGGCGCGGCTTAGCTGGGCGCGCTGGTCTTTTTCGCCCTGTGTTAAATGCCTTTCGCCAAAATTATCGAGAAGAGGTTTTTTCATTTTTCTTACCGTCTGCGCCGCCGATGTTTAGAACCCCGCGATTTTTGTGCATTATAGCTTGCGCGTTTAGGTTTCTTGCCAGGTTCTGGCTTGCTGAGCATTTCAAAGACCAGCCCGCCTGTGATGGGCGTAGCTTCGATGAGTTTGACTTTGACTTGCCGGCCAAAGCGGAAAGTGCCGCCTGTTTCGGCCCCGATAAGCGCTTTGCGGCGCTCATCAAAGACGAAATATTCGCGGCCCAAGCTGCGGGTTGGGATAAGCCCGTCAGCGCCCGTCTCATCCAAAGTAATGAAGAGGCCAAATTTTGTAACCCCTGTTAGACGTGCATCAAAGACGGCGCCAATACGGTCTTGCAGATAGGCGGCAATATAGCGGTCTTTGGCATCGCGCTCGGCGGCCATAGCGCGGCGCTCTGTGCTGGAAATATGCTCTGAGATTTCTTTAAGCCGCGACGCTTCGCGCTCGGTTGTGCCGTCATCGCCGAGCCCAAAAGTCGCGATGAGCGCGCGGTGCACGACTAGGTCAGCATAGCGGCGAATGGGCGAAGTGAAATGAGCGTAGTGAATAAGGTTTAGCCCAAAATGGCCCTTGGGGTCAGGATCGTAAACGGCTTGCGACTGGCTACGCAGCACCGCCATGCCGACGGTTTCCGCGAGGTCTTTCTCAGCGGCCTGTTCAAGCAAGCGGTTCAGGCGCTTGGTTGTCGTGCGCTCTCCCATTGAGAATTTAAGTCCTAGCGCAGGTAGATAGTCCGTGAGCCCTTGTAGCTTCTCGCCTGAGGGCGGTTCATGCACGCGCACAATAGTCGTTACGTTCTTCTCGGAAAGTGCCTTGGCGGCCGCGACATTGGCTTGCACCATAAATTCTTCGACGAGCTTATGCGCGTCAAAGCGCTCACGGATTGTAATGCTAGTCACCTCGCCGGCGTCATTTACATGAACGCGGCGCTCTGGCAGCTCAATGGCCAAGGGTGCGCGCTCATTGCGGGCTTTGCGCAGGGTTTTATAGGCGGCGAAAATATCTTTAAGAATATCCTTAACGGGCAGGGCAGCGTCTCCTGGCTGTCCGTCAAAGGCTTCTTGCGCTTGGGCATAGGTCAGCCGCGCATGAGAACGCATAATGCCGCGATGGAAACGGTGGGATAACTTGATGCCCATCTTGTCAAATTTCATACAGACGGCAAGGCAGGCGCGGTCTTCATCAGGACGCAGAGAGCATAAATCTGATGACAGCTCATGGGGCAGCATCGGCTCGACGCGGTCGGGCAAGTAAACGGAATTGCCTTTATTTTCGGCGCTGCGGTCAAGGGCGGAGCCGGGGGTCACAAAAGCGGCCACATCGGCAATCGCGACCCAAACCTCCCAGCCGCCGCCTTTGATAGGCTTGGCGTAAACGGCATCGTCAAAGTCTTTTGCATCAACAGGATCAATGGTCAGCAGTGGTAACCCGCGAAGATCTTCGCGAGTCTTAGACAGGGCGGGCAGGCTCAGCGCCTTGGCCTGTTCAATCACCTCATCATCAAAGCCCATCGGAATTTCATTTTCATAAAGCGAGATAAGCGAGGCGGCCTTGGCATTATTGGCTGTGCCAACGGTCTCGATAATTTCGGCAAGGCGCAAATCGCCTTGGTTGCGGCGTGAGGATTGAAAAACCACAAGGTCATTCTCTTGCGCGCCATCAGGCACTTTGCGGGGCTTATAATCATGGCGGGACTTTTTATTGACAGGCTGAATACGCCAGCCGCGTCCGCCTTGGTGTAAAATGCCCAAATGCTTTGACGGCCCAGAGCCAAGCTTTTTCATCACTTGAGCGATGATAAGTCCGTTTTGTTTTTTGATGCGGCAGAGTGCGCGCCCGCCAACGCCAAGCGTAGCAGCGGCATGGCCGCGGGCTTTTTTAGAGACTGGCCCCTCGCGCACAATCACGCTGGGGGGCGGGCCGTCTTGTTTCCAGATTTCAGGCGCGCCGACCATGTCGCCTTCATCGTCAATATGGGTGACTTTAATCACCATAACGCCGGGCAGGTCGTCAGCCTCGCGGAAGGTTTTGGATTTGGATTTCTTTAAAACGCCATCATCCACCATCTCGCGCAGGAGCTGGCGCAGAATACGGCGGTCTGGGCCTTTCACGCCAAGCTGGCGGGCCAAAGCTTTATTATCAAACCTATCAGGCTGGCCGCTGACGGCCTTTAAGATGCTGTCGCGACTCAATTCCATATGTTGACTATAGCTATTTTTCGTCCGCCGTCTTCTTTGTTGCGGTTTTCTTTTTTACGGCTGGCTTTTTCTTGGCTGCCGTCTTCTTTTTGACAGGCTTTTTCTTCGCTGGTTTTTTCTTTGCCGGCGACTTGGCTTCTTTTTCGGCAATATATTGCAGCGCCATTTCAACGGTTACGTCTTTGGGCTCAGTGCCTTCGGGTATAGTCGCATTGATTTTCTCATATTTGACGTATGGCCCATATCGGCCATCCATAATCTGGATAGGGGCGTTGGTTTCAGGGTGTTTGCCAAGGTCTTTGACCACTGTGCCTCCGCGGCGCCGGCCTGGATTGGCGATTTTATCGGCAATACGCGCAACCGCATCATTCATCCCAACGGTCCACATTTCCTCTGGGTCTTTAATGCTAACATAGGTCGTATTATGCTTGATATAAGGCCCAAAGCGGCCAAGGGCCGTGATAATCTGGTTGCCATCTTCAGGATGTTGGCCAATTTTGCGTGGCAAAGTGATAAGGCGAATGCCTTTTTCAAGATCCATTGCGGCCACGTCCCATTGCTTAGGCAGACCTGTGCGTTTTGGCTTTTTCTCAGTTTCCATTTCCACATAGGGGCCAAAGCGGCCAACCTTTAGGACAATGTCTTTGCCCGTTTCAGGATGCGGGCCGAGGATTTTGTCTTCCACGGGAATAGCGGATTCGTCACCACCAAAGGGACGGGTGAATTTACATTCTGGGTAATTTGAGCAGCCGACAAACGCGCCAAATTTTCCAAGCTTCAAGCTGAGCTGCCCATCATCGCAAGTCGGGCATTTGCGCGGATCGCCTCCATCTTCTTTGTCAGGGAAAACAAGCGGGCGCAGCGCATCATTAAGTGCGTCAAGTACATGGGTCACGCGCAAATCTTTGGTCTCGTCAATCGAGGCTGAAAACTCGTTCCAGAAATCATTGAGCAATGTCTTCCAGCCTAAATCACCGGCAGAAACTTTATCAAGACGCTCCTCAAGATCGGCCGTGTAGTTATATTGCACATATTTGCCAAAGAAGTTCTCAAGGAATGCGGTCAGCAAGCGGCCCTTATCAACAGGCGTAAAGCGGCGCTTATCGAGCGTGACATAGCCGCGATCTTGGAGCACTTTTAGAATAGAAGCATAGGTCGAAGGGCGTCCAATACCGAGCTCTTCCATGCGCTTAACAAGGCTGGCTTCGGAATAGCGCGGGGGCGGCTGGGTGAAATGCTGCTCGGCTTTGACGTCTTTGGCGTCAACGCTATCGCCCGTTTCGACAGGGGCGAGCAGGGCGTTATCGTCATCTTTGGCTTCTGTTGAGGGCTTGGTTTCCTCATAGAGCTTTAGGAAACCATCAAAACGGACAACTTGGCCTGTGGCGCGAAGCCCGACCATATTGTCTTTATCGGCCATTTCAATTGTTGTGCGCTCTAGCTTAGCAGAGGACATCTGGCTGGCCATTGCGCGCTTCCAAATCAGGTCATAAAGCTTGGCCATATCGCCTGCGAGTTTAAGCGAGCTTGGCGTGCGGGCAAAGCTTGTTGGGCGGATTGCTTCATGGGCCTCTTGGGCATTTTTGGCTTTAGATTTATATTCGCGGTGCTGACCGGGCAGGTAATCATCACCAAATTCGGTGCCTATAGTGGCGCGGCAATCACTTATTGCTTCACCGACCATAGAGATGCCGTCCGTTCGCATATAGGTAATCAAGCCCGTTGTTTCGCCGCCAACTTTGACGCCTTCATATAGCTTTTGTGCGGTGCGCATTGTCTGGGTGGCAGAGAAGCCAAGTTTACGAGAGGCTTCTTGCTGAAGCGTTGATGTCATAAATGGCGCTTGCGGATTACGCGTAATTGGCTTGGCTACCACGGAGGTCACAGAGAGGCTAGCCGCATTCACGGCGGCTTCAGCGGCCTTGGCGTCAGCTTCATTAGCTAATGAGAATTTATCAAGCTTCTCGCCGCGCAGGGAGACGAGCCTTGCAGGGAAGTCACTGCCCTTGGCATTTTTCATCACTGCGCCGAGTGACCAATATTCACGGTTCTGGAAATTATCAATCTCCGTCTCGCGCTCACATATTAGGCGTAGGGCAACTGACTGCACACGTCCAGCTGAGCGTGAGCCGGGAAGTTTGCGCCACAAAACAGGCGAGAGCGTAAAGCCCACAAGATAATCCAGCGCACGGCGGGCCAGATAAGCCTCCACCAATTCCATATCTAGCTCGCGCGGATTTGCGATCGCATCGGTGACAGACTTTTTGGTGATGGCATTAAAGACAACGCGTTCAATCGGCTTGTCTTTTAGTAGCTTCTTTTTCTTAGATAGAACATCCAAAAGATGCCATGAAATAGCTTCGCCTTCTCTATCCGGGTCGGTTGCGAGGATAAGTTTGTCAGAGTTTTTAAGCGCTGTCTCGATATCCTTGACGCGTTTCTTGGCTTTGGTGTCTACTGCCCATGACATGGCGAAATCATTTTCGGGATCAACCGAGCCATTTTTACTGGGCAGATCGCGAATATGACCAAAGCTGGCGAGGACTTTATAGTCGGGGCCGAGGTATTTTTCGATGGTTTTGGCTTTGGCCGGGGACTCAACAATTACGAGATTCATTCTCGATATTCCTCACTTTACGGCAAAAACCGATGAAACGACTCCGAAATAGAGTGGCTTGAAACGCGCATTTGCGCGGAGTTTTCATAATTGTCAACCGTGGGCATCACAGTAGGGGCGTTAAGATTAAAAAAACCATATTGATTTTAAGAAAAATTTATGCAACTATAGCGTGTAAATGAGAGAGAAATATGGTCAAAAATACAAATAAGTCTACGGGGCGTCGCCGCAATGAAAATGGTTCGATACCAAAACATATGGTGAAGACTTATGTGTCTACCATGCTGACGGAATTAGCAGTGATGGCGAAAGAGGCAGATTTGAATGATCTGTCATCTCTTCTACGGGCTACAGAATCTGCAGCACGTATAGATGCTAAAAACCTGGAATAGAGGCGAGGCGCCCATCGGGCTCAACAATAATGTCCCCACCAAGTTCCATTTCAAGGAGGGCTGCTGTGGCAATGGCCGTCGTTAGCCCGCTAAGCCTAATGATTTCGTCACGTGAGACGGGGGTAGGCGATAAGAGTTGCTTGATTGTGCTATGCGCGCGTTCAATATCTTTTTGAGCGCCCTCCCAGTCAAAATCTGGGGCCTTATAATCATGTTCGACTTCCATCATTTGTGGTGGGCGAATATTTTCAAGGCAGTTAATGATGTCCTCGACATTCTCTATGAGCGCCGCGCCTTGTTGAATCAGGCGGTTACAGCCTTTGGTGCGAGGGTCGAGCGGAGAGCCAGGGGCGGCCATGACTTCGCGGTTCTGCTCGAGGGCGTAGCGCGCCGTGATTAAGGTTCCAGAGCGCTCAGCCGCTTCGATAACAACAACGCCGAGCGAGAGGCCAGAAATGATGCGGTTGCGGCGCGGAAAATCGCGGGCCGTGGCGCGGTAGCCCACAGGGCTTTCAGATATAATTGCGCCCCGAGTGCTCATCGCTTCATAAATCTCGGCATTTTGGCGCGGATATATATCATTAACGCCGCCGCCCAGCACAGCAGCCGTTCCGGTCTCAAGGCTCGCCGCATGGGCGCTGGCATCTATTCCTCGGGCAAGACCTGAGACAATTGTATAGCCGGCCTCTCCTAGCTCGCTTGCAATCTGGCGGGCAAAACGCTGGCCAATGGCAGAGGCATTTCGCGAGCCCACAATAGCGATGCAGGGCTTGTGCAGTATATCTGTCCGGCCCATCACTGTGATGAGCGGCGGGGTAGGATCTACGGCGCGCAGATATTTGGGGTAATCAGGCTCGCAGGCCGCTATAATTTTTGCCCCTATTTGCTCCGTATGCGCCATCTCAGCCTCGGCCTCTTCAAGGCTAGGCACTTTGGCGGCTTTGCGCTGGGCAATATGGGGCAAGGCGGTTATGGCAGCTGCGGGAGTCTTGTAACGGCGTAGCAAATCGCGAAAAGCCACAGGGCCAACGCGCGGGGTGCGAGAGAGGCGCAGCCAGTCGCGTTTTTCCGCGAAGGATAGCGCCCTTAACTGCATTAGCCCTTTTGACCAATCTTGGACTCAGTGCCTTTAATAATGCGGCCAATATTTTCGTGGTGGCGAATATAGATGATTAGCGCCATAATCGCTGCCATCATGGCCGCATTTGTATAGCCCATAAGATAGGCAATAAGTGGACATGAGCCTGCGGCCGCCAAGGCTGAGAGCGATGATATGCGCGTCAGGAACGCGCAACCTATCCATATTGCGCCTGAAATCAGTCCAACAGGCCAGGCCACGGCGAGCATGCCGCCAAAAAATGTGGCCACGCCTTTCCCGCCTTGGAAACCAAGCCATATAGGAAAACAATGCCCAATAAGCGCTGCGGCGCCAGCAAAATATCCCATGGGCGCGCCTAAATAGTGATTAAAGAGAAGGGCGGCGGCGCCAGCTTTGGCAGCGTCTAGTAAAAGCGTTAGAAAGGCAATGTCCTTGCGTCCTGTGCGTAGCACATTGGTCGCGCCAATATTACCAGAGCCTATCTCGCGTATATCGCCTTGCCCGCTGGCCCGCGCAATTAATAAGCCAAAAGGAATAGAACCTAAAAGGTAGCCGCCAATGAGGGCGTATAAAATCTCGATTTGAAACATAACAAGAACATGGCTTAATTACACCCAAGAGTCAAAGGCTAGATGCGTGCGAGAGAAGAAAGCTTGAAATCCCGCTATATCAAGGCGATTATTGATGGGGGAGATAGAGGACAGTCTTTTGCTGCGCGTTTTGTATGAAAGTTGGAGAGGTCTTGTCATTATGCAACAAATTGCATAAGAAGTGACTTTCAGAATTTACTTAGGAGTCTCCCATGCGCGAAGCCGTCATTGTCTCAACAGCTAGAACACCAATTGGCCGCGCCTATCGCGGCGCTTTTAATGCCACAGGCGCGCCGACACTTGCGGGTCATGCCATTGATGCTGCGGTCGCGCGCGCAGGGATAGAGGGTGCAGACGTCGATGATGTGATTATGGGCTGCGGGCTCCAGCAAGGCGTACAGGTCACAATAGGCCGTAATGCGGTTCTCGCCTCCAATCTGCCGGTCACAGTCCCTGCGCAAAGCATAGACCGCCAATGTTCCTCGGGCATGATGGCGATTGGTATTGCGGCTAAACAGATCATCGTAGATAATCAAGATATAGTCATTGGCGGCGGGGTTGAGTCGATCTCTTTGGTGCAAACCCCTGAGATGCGGGTGGCTCCCGATATAAATGTCATCAAGAAACACCCTCAAGCTTATATTCAAATGATTGATACGGCCGAAATTGTTGCTGAGCGTTACGGCGTCTCGCGCGAGCGCATGGATGAATATGCGCTTCTCTCTCAGCAGCGCACCCATGCCGCGCAGCAGGCCGGGGCCTATGATGACGAAATCGTGCCGCTAAAATCGACTATGAAGGTCATGCATAAAGAAACCAAAGAAGTCTCAGAACAAGACGTTATGCTTGAAAAAGACGAGGGGAATCGCCCTTCAACAACGCTTGAAGGTCTTATTGGGCTCAAGCCAGTCCGCGGGCCCGAGAAGACCATAACGGCGGGCAATGCGTCACAACTTTCTGACGGAGCCTCTGTCTCTGTGCTTATGGAGCGCAAGGAAGCTGAGCGCCGCGGGCTTGCGCCGCTGGGTATTTACCGAGGTATGGCGGTGGCTGGGCTTGAGCCTGATGAAATGGGTATTGGCCCGATTTATGCCGTGCCTAAATTACTTAAGCAAACAGGGCTGACCATGGATGATATTGATCTATGGGAGCTGAATGAAGCTTTCGCGGTACAGGTGCTTTATTGTCAAGATAAGCTGGGTATTCCGACGGAGAAAATGAATGTCAATGGCGGCGCGATTTCTATCGGACATCCTTACGGTATGAGCGGGGCCCGCATGGTGGCTCACGCGCTTATTGAAGGCAAAAGACGCGGTGCCAAATATGTCGTCTCCACCATGTGTGTGGGCGGCGGCATGGGCGCGGCTGGTTTATTCGAAGTGGCCTAGCGAATGCCCATTGTGACAATTCCAGAAATGAAAGCACTCATAGGCCAAGAATTTGGTGTGAGCGACTGGTTTGAGGTGACACAAGATCGTATCAATCAATTTGCTGATGCCACGTTGGATTATCAATTTATCCACATCGATGCAGAAAGAGCCAAGAACTCGTCTTTTGGCGGCACGATTGCCCATGGGTTTCTCACGCTCTCGCTTTTATCAAAATTTGTAGAAGAGGTAGGATTTGTAATTAAAGACTCAAAAATGGGCATAAATTATGGTTTTGAAAAAATAAGATTCCTCGCCCCAGTAAGGGCTAACGCCCGTATAAGAACACGCTTTACCCTCGAGAGCGTGGCCGAGAAGAAAGCGGGACATTATTTAATGTCCTATGGCGTCACAGTTGATATTGAAGGCGAGGAAACTCCAGCGCTAATCGCGAATTGGCTGGGAATGCAAGTGACCTGAGGAATTATAGCGCTTAGGGCTGCTTTTTCTTTGTATATCCTCTAAATCATAGGCTGAAGGAAAAATAAATTAACCCTTTGCAAGGTATTCATCTTTAGATTCTATTAAGACTTGAGTTGATTCGGAGCGTATATGCGCTTTTTTACAATATTCCCGCTGATGATTGTGCCCGTCGTCACCTATAATGTTTTGGCGATATCGGGCAGCGCCTTTTCGTCTGTGGATGCAATAAGAGAGCGCCTAGATACAGATTTTATAAGTATTCCCATGGCCTCTAATGTAACGTGGGACATTACCCCCGGCTATGCCTTGATTACGGCGTCATTGGTGATGCTCTTTTTTGAGCTCTTAAAATCTACAGGAACAGGGCGGGCTGCGGTTATGAACCATGCGTTTTCAATGGTGCTATTCATCATTTGTATCGTAGAGTTTTTGATGTTTCCAGCCTTTGCCACTTCGGTGTTTTTTATCATCATGCTGATGTGCTTATTGGACGTTATGGCGGGCTTTATGGTGACCATTGCGGCGGCGCGCAGAGATTTTGGTGTTGGGGATGGCGGCTTTGTTGATTAAGTCGCCTTTTATTAATGTTTTTAGATTATACAAGCCAAGGTTTAGTTAAAGGTGGCGCGTAATTTCATGCCTATAATAAGTTATAAAAATGCTTAAACGAGGTGCTAATGAAAAAGCGCTGACAGGACAAGTCTCGCTATCCACGGGGGGGGCTCTTGCGGATGCCTTTAGTTTAATCGGCGGCGCGCCTTTTGAGATTCGCTATAGTGAGAGCGGCATTGAAGAGGCGGTAATCATTTGGCCTTACCCAAAATTATTGCAAGCCTTATTACGTTCACCCATGCCTCTTTTGCCTTCTCAAACCCATGAATGGCATGGGCGTATGGACGCGGCAGGCCAAAGAGAGCGAGCAAATGCACTGCGTAGCTTGACATGGGAAGGGGCGCAATATTGTGTACGTTACCTATTACGAACGGATGATGCCCGCTATGTTCGTGTTGAAGAGCGCGGCCGCCGTATTGCTGGCAAGGAAGGCATGCAAAGCCGCGTGATCGGCGTGCTCACGAATATCGATTCTGTTCAAGAAGAAGTAGAGCGTGCGGCTTATTTATCGGCCCATGATGATCTGACAGGCTTATGGAATAAGAACCGTTTAGTAGAAGGACTTGATTATCTCATCGCCCTGGTGCGCCGCACGCGCCAATTTGCGATCTATCTACGCATAGAGATCTCAAATCTTGCGCAGACAAATGAGACTTACGGCTACGAAACAGGCGATAGGCTATTGCTCGGTATTGCCGACCGTCTGCGTGATATGATGCGCGCGCCTGATATGTTAGCCCGCGTTGAAAATGCCAGCTTTGGGCTGGGTCTTTATGGCGTGAAAGAAGAGGATTTGGACATCTTGGTGGCGCGCTTACAAACTATATTATCCGAAATGCCTTATAACAGTTTTCATGGCCCACTTTATGCCGAGTGTAACTTTGCTGCCACGAGCTTGGCTGATAAGGCTCAATGTTCTTACGATGCGCTTAGCCAAGCGGGCGCGGCACTTGAATATGCCGCCAAGCACGAGAAACCGGGCTTATCTTTCTACTCAAATGATATGAAAATAAAACCCGCACCCATGCCCCAAGATGTTGCCACAGCTGAAGATATATTAGAGGCGCTTAATGACCGCCGTATTTTACTGGCCTACCAGCCCATTGTTGATGCGAAAACGCGAGAGCTGCATCATTATGAGTGCCTTTTAAGACTACGCACAGATGCGGGCGAAATGGTGTCTGCGGGGCGTTTTATAATGGCGGCTGAAAAATTGGGGCTTATCCATTTGCTTGATAGGCGCGCCCTCGCGCTTGCGTCTGAAACCTTGCGGCAATACCCTGATGTTGAACTCGCGCTAAATGTCTCTGCGGGCACGGTAAAAGATATGGAAGCGGCAGATGCCTATATCGCCGCGCTACGCGCGCTCGGCCCCGCGGTAACGCGCGTCACTCTCGAGCTCACGGAAACTGTCGCGCTGGAAGACCCGGCCATGGCGAGCCGTTTTTCCGTTGAAGCGCGCTCATTAGGCTGTGAATTTGCTATTGATGACTTTGGCTCTGGTTACACCACTTTCAGAAATCTCATGGCGATTGAGGCGGATACGATAAAAATTGATGGTAGCTTTATAGAAGATATCTCCATTAGTCCCTATAAACAAACCTTTGTACGCATGATGGTGGATCTAGCACAAACCTTTAGCGTGAAGACGGTGGCAGAAATGGTCGATAGCCATTCTGATGCAGATCTTCTAAAGCGCCTTGGTGTGGATTATCTGCAGGGTTATATGTTTGGTGTTCCTTCCGCATCCCCCGCTTGGAGAAAGCAGGCGTCTTAAGCATTTCCCTTTGCCGCTATAAGGTTTAAGCTAGGCCCATGCGCCAGACCATCATATCGCTCGAAAAGTTTTATAGTGCTCCCCTTGGGAAATCAGCGCTAGATATGGCGGGACGCAGACTAGTCAGCCTATGGCCAGATTTAGCGGGTCGCAATGTGCTAGGTTTTGGTTATTGCGGGCCTTATCTGGCACCTTATATGAAAAGCGCAAATCGCATGGTGCTGGCTATGCCGGGCGGGCAGGGCGCGGTTGTCTCTACGGGGCAGCGAGGCAATATTACTTGCCTGACCCATGAAGATTATCTGCCATTTTCTGATGCGCGCTTTGATAATGTGCTTTGCGTTCACGGAGCCGAAGAAACGCCGGATTTGAATGTCTTGTTGCGAGAGTTATGGCGGGTGACACGGCCAGAAGGACGTATCGTTGTTATCGCCTCAAACCGCTCTGGCCTTTGGGCAGGCTCGGATAAAAGTCCCTTTGGCGCGGGCCGTCCCTTTTCGCGCAATCAACTCCGTACAGCGCTTCAAGCGGCAGGCTTTGTCCCGACAGTATGGTCAGGGGCTCTTTATGCGCCGCCCTTTACGCGCCTTGCTAAACCCACCTTTACAAAGGGCTGTGAGCGCTTTGGGGAGACCGTCTGGCCACGTTTTTCTGGACTAGTGCTTGTGGAAGCGGTCAAGCGGCTTTATGCGGAGCCTGCAGGTTATGTGAAGGCAACGCCCAAACGCGCAAAATTTGGAAACTCGGCCGCCGCAAACCGCACGGTAAATGAATAGGAAGTCGTAAATTAGATATGTCAAAACCGCCTTTGAAAATAGAAGATATTCGTGTTGAGATTGACCGTGTGGATAACACACTTTTAGAACTTATTGCCGAGCGCATGGAGCTGGCCGCGGCTGTGCGCCGCGCCAAGTCAGGGGTGCGGGTCTGGCGGCCCTCGCGCGAGGAAAGCCATGTGCGTGATCTCGCGGCCGCGACCAAAGATACGCCGCCAGAACTTGTCTCGCGTATTTGGGCTGAGCTAATGAGCGCAAGCCTGGCCCTGCAAGGTTTGATGACTTTGCACGTCGCGTTGGAAGGCGACGCGCTCGAAGTCTGGACATTAGTGCGAGACCGCTTTGGCGCGGCTATTCCTATTATATCTTATCCAACGGCCAGCTCGGCTTTGGCCGCCGCTCATGCAGATCCTGAAGGGGTGGCCATTGTGCCTGCGCCCGGCGGGATGAATAATTGGTGGATGGCGCTGGGCGAAAAAGGCGCGATGCCCGACATGCATATTCTGGCCGGATTGCCGCGTACGGGTGATGATAGCTGGCCTAAGGCCGTGGCAGTTGCGACCGCGGATATACAGCCTTCTGGCAAAGACGCGACACTTTTAATTTGCGGCGTAGATACTAAAATTCCAAATGCGGCGATGCGGGCCCAAGCGGGGAACTCCCAACTGCTAACCGTTGATGGCTTTTTAGAGCAAGCGCCAAAAGGCGCGAAAATTATTGGCGTGCTGCCAAATCCAATAGGACGAAAATAATGAGCCTAGACAGCGTACTTATCATTGGTGGAGGGCTGATTGGCTCGTCGATTGCCCGCGCAGCGAAAGCTTATGGGCAAGCCGAAAAGGTCTATATTTCCGATAAATCTTCCAGCGCTTGCGACGCGATTGAACGCCTTGGGTTTGCCGATGGCGTTGCTGAAAACTCACCGGAGCTTTATGCCTCTCAAGCTGATCTGATTATTTTATGTGTGCCCCCTGGCCGAATCGGCGAAGTCGCGCAACAAGTGATTCCCGTTATGAAAGCGGGCGCTATTTTATCTGATGTTGGCTCAATTAAGGGCGATGTTATCAAACAAATTAAGCCGCATTTACGAGATGATATTCACTTTGTGCCGGGGCACCCTATTGCAGGGACAGAGTTCTCTGGACCGGAGGCTGGGTTTGCCGAAATGTTTCGAGATCGTTGGTGTATTTTAACCCCTGAAGAAGGGGTGAGCACCGCGGCGACTGCGGCGCTTAAAAAGTTCTGGCAAGGCATAGGCTCTGATGTGGCGATTATGTCGCCCGAGCGCCATGACATTGTACTGGCGACGACCTCCCATGTACCGCATCTCATTGCCTATACGCTGGTCGGTACTGCGGTGGATATGGAAGAGGTTACCCAAAGTGAAGTTGTTAAATATTCGGCGGGCGGATTTCGGGACTTTACCCGTATTGCAGCCTCTGATCCTGTCATGTGGCGCGATGTTTTTCTTGCTAATAAAGATGCCACGCTCGAAGTGGTTGACCGTTTCATCGAGGATTTATCCGCCTTAAAACGCGCTATACGCTGGCAGGATGGCGAAGCTTTATTGGAGCATTTTGCCAAGACCCGCGATGTGCGCCGCAAAATTGTGGATGCGGGCCAAGATAGCGCCGAGCCTAATTTTGGCCGTAATGATTAAAGCTTATAAAGGCTCTGCCCAAAGAGGGTGATATAGCCGCCGCGAATATTGAGCGTTAGCTCTTGGCGCCCCGCGGCATTTACGGGAAGCAAGCCTGTTGCTAACCTAGCGGTAGTGGCTTGGCTAGAGCTTAAAATATCAGCTTGCTGTAATTGCCCAATCAAGTACGAAATATCATCGACCTCAGCGCGAATGAAGCCGTCCGTCCCCGTGCTTGAGAGTGTTAGCTCAAACTCCCCTAGAAATTTAGCTTGCCCCCAGACGAGTTCCCAATGATGGCCCTTAATTTTTCCACCCTCGCGCCACGCGGCAATCGTTTCAATGTCCAGATTTGAAAGCCCATGGGCGCTCATGTCTACGGCCGCAGATTCAATAAAGGGACCAAAGACTGTTTGGAGTTTTTCAGCCGCTTTTCTGTTTAAAAATAATTTCTCAATATCCCCCTCAATATGCATATCATCGCCTTTTGGATTAAGGGAAATATCCGCGCGCTCAAATCCAACAATCGGCGGCAGAGTTCCGATGACGGCGTGTATTTGAGGCCGCCGTAGCGAGGCGCTCAGGGCTTTGGGCTTCCCGCTCACCCCGATTTTAAGCTTTGCGGTGAGGTTGAAAGGGCGCACATCAAAGAGCCATCGCGCCCCCTTTGCGCTGCGCATATCTATGCGGGAATTTCCGCTATGATCAATATCCCATCTGAGGGGATTAACGCTGGAGGCTTGCAGGCGAAATATGTCCGAGCGTAAAGACCAAGGCCGCTGTATTTGCCGCGGGGAGGTGATGGTCAAATCATGGAGCTGGGATCTAAATTTTAAAGGATAACCGCCCGCAGATAAGCCCTTATGGTCTATGACATAACCCGCGCTCTCCTGCGCTTTTATTTCCTCGACGATGCCGTCAACCAGAGAGGTCCGACCATAAGCCCAATAGAAACTAAAGAGCATAAAAATGCCCATCAGAGTAATGATGAGTTTTTTCATTTCTGGGCCTCAGCGGGCAAGGGGGGTAGTAATGGAGCGCCTTGATCTTCACGGCTGGCAGGGTCGCGTAAATAGGCGAGCAGCAGCTTCACATATTCTTGGCCAAGCCGTTTAAAGCGGGCAGCATTTTTGTACCAACGGGCTTGGCCGGGATTGGTTACCGGATAAGGTGTTATGCGCATGCGGCCAGCAACGGCGCTAATTTCTAACTGTGCGCGCGGCATATGAAAGGCCGAGGTGACTAATATGATATGCTCGTAGCTTAAAGCTTGCGCCCAGCTTGCCGTTTCGCGGGCATTACCAATCGTATCCTTGGCCAGATAATCTAGATCCAAACAGCACTGGGCGTGGCTTTGCGAAAGGCCTGTTAATTGCGTAATATCTTCAAGTGAGTTTTGTTCATTGACTCCAGAGATGAGCAAGCGCTCGCCCTTATTGTCGGTCAAAAGCTGTCCGCCAGTGGTCAGCCGTCCGCCTCCGCGCCCCGTCCAGACAACAATGCCGTCGGCCTTTTCAAGAGCACTGGGCGGGCTTAGCGTTTCAACGCGATGAGCAAAGACTATAAAGCCCAGACAAAATAGGAGTATTGAGAGCCCGGCCATAAAAAGCATGAATTTTAGCCATCCGCGCCGCTTTTGTTCCTTGGTTAATTTCGGCTTGCGGCTCATCTGCGCCGCCGCTCAGTCCGCAGGATGCGCGTGGCAGTGATATAGGCCGCCAATGCGCAAAAAAGTGTAAAACCCGCCACAAAAACCAAGAGCCAAAACCCATCGATCCATGCCAAAGATAGGTCTGGTAAAAGCACATCTTCGGTGCGCCGCCTAAGGATAAAAAATATAGCTACGAGCAAGGCGCAAAGCGCGCCGATTAATGCGCCATAAAAACCTCTTTGCGCGGCTTGGGAAACAAAGAGACGCGCGATAAAGCTGTCCTGTGCTCCGACTTGAACAAGCACGCGGATAATATCGCGCTGGGCAGCAAGCGAGGCATGAGTCGCAAATGTTGTTATCGCAATAGCTGCAAATAGGATTAGCAATAAGACAGCCATCGCAATGGCCTTAACACTTTGCCCCGTGCGCGAGAGCTGGTTAGACCAGCGCGAGTGATCATCGAGCTGCGCGATAATGCCATCCGCACGCAGCGCGTCTTCTAACGCCTGAATATCCAAGCTATAATCTTTATATAGATCAATGGATATTAAAACGGGAAGGGGTAAATCATCGGGCAACTCGACATTACCTAACCAGGGTTTTAAAAGCGCATCACTGTCTTGTTTTTCAATCTGTATAATCTGGGCTTCAGGCAGCTTGGTACGTAAAATACTCAGCGCGCTTTCTATCTTGCTTTCGCGGGCAGCATCTGTCTCTATCATGAGCTGAACTGTTGCGCTTTGGGTCAATTGTGATTGCCAAGAGCGCTTGAGCCGTTCCGCTGAAAGCATAAAGAGCAAAGAGAGCGCGGCGAGAAAAGCAATAACGCCCAAAACTAAAACTAAGGCGCGGGTATTATCTTGGCGCGGATTTAGTAGTGGTTGAATCGGCGGGATGTGAGAGGGGTTATCCATCAAAGACCTCCCCTTGAACACGGTGCAGGGTGCCATCTTCAATACGTAAAATGTCAGCCTGTATGTCACGCATTAAGCTCGTATCATGGGTGGCAATTAAGACCGTGGTACCCATGCGATTCATTTCAGAGAACAAACGCAATAGCCGCCGCCCAATGATGGGGTCTACATTGCCAGTAGGCTCATCAGCAATGAGGAGGTCCGGCTTGGCAATAACGGCGCGGGCAATTGCCGCGCGCTGCTGCTCGCCTCCTGATAAAGTTTGGGGCATGGCTTCCATACGGTGGCCTAGCCCGACCCATTGCAAAAGTTCGGTGACGTCTTGGCTGTACGCAGCGCGCATTTGTCCCGCAACGCGAAGGGGCAGGGCTACATTTTCAAAAACGCTTAGGTGATCAATCAGGCGAAAATCTTGCAGCACGACACCGATGCGGTGTTTGGTTGATTGCTGTTCTTGCCGATTCATGAGCGAGATATCATGGTCGAATAAATTGATAAGGCCGCGTGAGGGCTTGAGCGTAAGATAGCATAATTTCAGTAAGGATGATTTCCCCGCCCCCGAGCGCCCTGTTAAAAAGGTAAAGCTGCCGCGGCCAAGACGCAGATTAACGTCTGAAAAGACCTCTGGCCCTCGGTCATAGCGCAGAGCGACCCTATGGAACTGAACAACGTCATTTATATGTGGTGAATTAGACATGGTTCGCGGTGTTGGGCTAGACTTAAGGTTAATTTATTGCACTGTCATGACATAAACGAATCGGTGATACAATGATAGTTACATGCCCGGAATGTTCAACGCGTTACAAGGTCGATAAAAGCGCTATTGGTTCCAATGGCCGCGCTGTGAGCTGTAGCCAATGCAATGCGAGCTGGTTTGTCTCCGAAGCCCTCGATTTAGCCGCCTTCTCGGCGCAAAAGGCAGAGGCCGCAGCTACAGCTGCTAAAACCAAAGACATGCATGGCTCAGAACTTACGATGTTAGAGCGGGCACGGCGCGCTGACGCAGAGCAAATCTTAGCAGAGCCAACCCATACAGAGCAAAGCAACTTTGTTGACACTCCGATACAGGAAACGCCCCCGCATATTCTCTTGCGTGATAAGGCTGACCATCAGCGCCGCCGCCGCCGCCTTGCCGCTATCGCCAGCATATGGGCCGTCCCGCTTTTGCTGATAAGCAATATTATGGCCGTGAGTTATGTCTTCCGCCAAGATATTGTGACGGCCATGCCCAATACGGCCACAGCTTATAAGGCGCTCGGAATTGATGTCAGCCTTTCAGGCCTCACTATTGAAAACCCGATGACGCGCAGCGCTTATATTAACGGGGAATCTGTCTTGGTCATAAATGGCGCCGTTAAGAATATTTCAACGGGGTCCCATGATGTGCCTCTGATTGAGCTCTCTTTACACAGTTTATCTAATGAAAAGCTGGCAAGCTGGCTAGTCGATACGAATACTGCACGCCTTGAAAAGGGCGAACGGGCAAGCTTTACAAGTGAGTACCGCGGCGCACCTGTTGATGCCGTGCAGCTGCGCTATAGATTTGCCGATGAAACAGCTATTTTCGTCCAAGAAGAGGCTGTACCCGAAGACGCGACGTCATCAGGACAGTAGGGGTATTTAGCTAAAACTGCTTTAATAAGCGCTCTAGGTAATTTCGCTCAAATTGATCGCGTTCTTGTTCTGCGGCACGGCGGCGGAGCTCTTCGCGCAGCTCGCGTGAGCGCGTGGCATTGTCTTTTTGTTCAATATCCGCGTCAGCCGTATCAGAGCTAACGCCATTGCCGTCGCGGCCTAGCGGATCATCTGTTTCCTCGCCATTTTCGCTGACCTTTGCGCTTTTGCCGCGGCTACCCTCGGCGAGATGCTCGCCCGCGCGGCGCAAGGCGCGGATTGCTTCGGCTTGGGCATCATTGGCCCCGCTAAGATCGCCATCTTGAAGCCGCTCTTGAGAATCGCGCATGGCTTCTCCCGCTTCGGCAAGCGCGCGCTCGGCTTGCTCTTTTAAACTCTCGCCGCCCGTTCCGTCTTCGCCGTCCTCATTAGAGCCGCCACCGCCTCGGGCTTCGCTGTCAGGATCCTCTTTGCCCCCGCCTCCTTGGCCCTCATCGGAATCTTCGCCAAAGCCCTCCTCTCCAATAGCTTCGCCAAGGGCTGTAAGGGCCTGCTCTATAGCTTTTTGCTGCTGGGCAAGCTCGCCGGGCGTGAGGGCATTTGCGCTAGGGTTCTGGCGGCTGGGATTTTGGCCACCTTGGCTTTGCCTATTTTGTTCACCGCTCGCTTGGCCGCTTGGCTGGCCGTCTTCACCACTTTGGCCGTCCTCGCCTTCTTGCTGAGCTTCGTTTTCAGCTTGGCGCGTTTCATCTTGTAATTCACGCTGATCGCCCAGCAAATCTGCAAGGTCTTCTAAGGCTTCTTTTTCCTCTTCGGACATGCTGTCCCCGCTTGGCTCACCCTCGCTGCCAGAGCCGCCTTTGCTGAGTTGAATTTCCATATTCTCGAGCAGGGCCGCAAGCTGGGCGAGGGCTTTGCGCGCGCCTTCTGTATCGCCAATGCGGTTAGCTTCTTCAATGGCTTTTAAAAGCTCTGCAATTTGATCGACATTCCGCCCGCCCGCGCCTTCGCCGCCATCTTGTTCTGCAACATTGCCTTCTTCAATAGCTTTGCGGCGCAGCTCTTCCATATAGCGCTCAACGGCTTCGTCATAGCGCTCGAAAAGCGTATCAATTTCGCGCTGGGGGGCGCGGCGGGCAATGCCGTCTTGCAGGGCGGCTTGGGCGGCGCGCATTTCTTCTAGCGCTGTGCCAAGCACGCCAAATTCAGCCCTAAGCGCAATGCGCCATAAATCCTCAGGAATGCCAGTCAGCTCTGCTTGCTCACGCGAATAGCGCAGCCGGCTATGCACATGTTTCAGCCCCATGAATATAGCGGGGTCTTGGAAGAGGCCTTTGGGGCGCTCGGTGATGGCATCCATGAGAAGCGCTGCACGCTGAATTTGAGCTGGCGCGCGGCTTAGGCGAAAGTCTGGCTCATAAGTGTCAAAATAGGGTGCCTTTCTGTAATCATATTTTTCAGGATAAGGCGCATATTCGCCCGCGCCTTCAATGATTAAATTGCGCTGTTCAATAATCGCTTTGGCCAGTGGCTCGATAAAGATTTTATCTGGAATGGTGAAAAAGACGTCTTGAGTTTTCGCGATTTGGCCAAGACCATCTATTGCAATAAGCTGCCCCGCGACTTTTCGGCCTGCCCATTCATGTTTGGTGAGGTCGAGCGCTGCGGACTTATCTTCAGCGCGCTTAACAGAAGATGAGGCCAGCGGAACTGTTACTGAGGAACGGGCCGCGGCGAGTGTTTCATCATCATTGAGCAGGCGCATTTCAAGCTGAAGACTTTCCACGCCATAATCATCCTCAAATGTGTAATTAAAGGCGAGCCGGTCGCGCTTATCGGCCTCGGGAGTGCTTGTGAATTCAAGTGTGGGCGGCGTGTCTTCCAGCACATTTAAGGCCCATTTTTTTTCTAAAGTCCCAATACGCCAACGCGCCGTACCGCTTTTTGTGACAACAGCGCGGGTTTCAAAGCTCTTAGGCCCAAGGCGTTTTAGCTTGAGATATTTCCCACCGCGGGAACTCGAGAGCCTTAAGCGCGGGGCGTTTTTTGTGCCAGATATACGCGCGACGAGTTCTGAGCCTGCGGGCACGTCTATTTGTTTTTTGTTCTTAAAATATAGCGGCGGGCGTCCCGTATATTGAGGTGGGTCGAGCCAGGCTTCAAAGCTAACATCATTTGGGTTCATCCCAGCTTGCCAGCTTGGGGTCAGGGCGCGGCGTAAGCGCTCGCTATTATCACCAAAGCCAACCATCATAGCGAGCCCAACCGCGCAGGGGATAGCATAACGCAAATAATATTTATCCATCGGGGCAAGGGCATGACGGCGAATTGTGGGCCGTAGTTTTTCAGCCGCTTTTTGCGCTTTGGCAAAATGGGTCGGCCAAGCTTTTGCGCCGATAGCAGGGGCATCATCAAGCGTGTCCAGCGGGCGGTGTTTTATGCCCGAGTCATCTTCGACGCGGCGGCGGGCAGCGGATTTGTTAGGCGGGGCGATGGCCCGCGCCTTTAGGCCCGCGCGAATTAAGATGCCTATGGCCATAAGTAAGGCGATCAGCCGCCAAGGATCGCCCAAGCGGTCCCAAACCCCGCCAAACGCACCAATAAGGAAAAGACTGATAAAGAGCGCGGCGAGCGCGAAGACGGGCGCGTAACGCTCCCAATAGAGCTGTGCCCAAGCGCGGCTCACATAGCTGGTTAGCCGTTTTGAAAGCTCAGTCATGTCAGGCGCATTGGACATGGCCTAACTATAGCGATTTCGAATTAACTGTCGCCTTAATTATCCGTGATTAATGCGTTTTTTGCAGCGCTTTATGAGCTAATCCAAGACGGAATGCGTTCGGTCTTGAGGATCTCTTCAATGGTTGGGCGCTCGCGAATGACTTCAAAGGCTTCGCCTTTCACCAGAACCTCTGGGATGAGGGGCCGCGTATTATATTGGCTGGATTGGGAGGCGCCATAAGCACCCGCTGAATGCATGACCAAAAGCTCGCCCGCTTTTGTTTCAGGCAGCTCGCGGGATTTAGTGAATGTATCCCCACTCTCGCAAATTGGGCCGACAACATCATAGCTTTGCTCATCATAGGCACTGCCAGGCGCTTTGACGGCTTCAATCTCGTGATAGGCTTCGTATAGCGCAGGGCGGATAAGATCGTTCATTGCCGCGTCAATAATCAGGAATTTGCGATCTTCGCCCTCTTTGACATAGAGCACTTTGGTGAGCAAAATACCCGCATTGCCCGCAATCATCCGGCCCGGCTCGAAAATCATTTCGACATCCATATCTTGGGTGAGGCGCTTAACCATCGCGCCATAGTCTGCGGGCGGGGGCGGGACTTTGGAATTATCGCCATAAGGAATACCAAGCCCGCCGCCTATATCAAAGCTGCGAATGGAATGGCCTTGCGCGCGCAATCTTGTAATCAGATCTTTGACCTTTGAAATCGCGGCCTCAAAGGGCGCAAGCTCGTCAATCTGGCTGCCAATATGCACGTCCACGCCGACAATCTCGATATTAGAAAGGCTAGCGGCTTCTTTGTAAGCGCGCTCGGCATGGCTCCATGCAATGCCAAATTTATTCTCTTTTTTGCCTGTGCTGATTTTCTCGTGCCCGCCTGCGGTGACATCTGGGTTCACCCGAAAAGCAATCGGGGCTTTTACGCTAAGCTCTTTGGCGACATCATTAAGCACGTAAAGCTCTGGCAGGCTCTCAAGGTTGAAGACGCGAATTCCGGCCGTGAGGGCTGCGCGCATTTCATTTTCGGTTTTGCCAACGCCAGAAAAGACGATTTTGCTGGCAGGTATGCCTGCCGTAAGTGCGCGCGCGAGCTCTCCGCCGCTAACAACATCCGCGCCAGCGCCAAGCTTTGCAAGAGTCGCTAAAACGCCAATATTGGAATTAGCTTTAACGGAATAAGCAATCAGCGCTTTGGTGCCTTTAAAGCTAGTCGCGAACACATTGAAATGGCGCTCTAGCGTGGCACTTGAATAGACATAACAGGGCGTTCCGACCTTGGCGGCAATCTCGCTCAAGGCAACATCTTCGGCGAACATTTCGCCGTCTTTAAAATCAAAATGACGCATGGTTACTGGCTCTTACGGGCTTCGCGCTCGGCGCGATCGGCTTTGGTTTTCGCTTCGCTTTCAATTTCCGCCTGCGTGCGCGTATCCTCGCCCCATAGCGGGGGCGGCGTTTCAAGACTGCCCCTAATTCCGCAAGCGGAGAGGGCAAAGCTGCTGACCAAGCTCAGGGCAATAAGGCGGCGTATATGTGTATGGCGTATCATAGGCCCTCCATAGTCCGCTTTTCTCAAAAGCGCTAGCCCATTCCTGATACTGATGCTCAGCTGTTATTGACTGTATTTTTACATTATCGTGTGATGTATGAGCGGCGCAATGATATTATAGGGCCAGTTAGATTATGTTTGATAGAGCTTTGATAAGCGCAGCGCTCATCGCGATTGCAGGCTCCGCCCACGCAGAAGACGCACTTCGCGGTGAGGTCTTTTGCTTTCCCGCCAAAGATGTCCCGCGCATTGTCACCGCCCTTGAGACTATGAAAGACTCGCGCACCAATATTGTCGATGTCGATATCGCTCCGCGCTTTATCATCAAGGATGGCGGGGTTTGGCCTGAGCGCTTTTTTCTGCGTTACGAAGGCAAGGAAACGGATATAGAGGTGCAAAAGCCCTCAGGCAGCGTGCCTGATTTTCTGCCAGCGGTCATGGCCGATGCCAGCGCCGATATCTGCGTGAGCGATAAAACCCGCGCTTTAAGGCCCAAAGATGATGAAGGGCTTTATTTTGAAATGGGGCTCTCGCCTTTCTTTCATAACAGCTCTGGCCGTCACAATATAGCGGAAATTTTCGAAGGGGCAAAAGACGGGAAAAGCTTTTACAAGAAAATGATACCCGCTGTGGCGCGCCCCTTTATGCCCGCCACAGATCATCTTGCCATTAAATATCATGATACAAAGCAGGCCCCGATTATTAAGGCCGCAGTGGAAGGCAAGCTTGTCGCGCTCACCCCCGAAGCCTTTAAAGATTTCTACGTTATCCCTTGCAAAGCCCTCGAAGAACTTGGCGCAAGCGCGCTGGTGATTGAAGGCGGGGCTTATCGCCTCCAGCCGATTGTCAGCGTGAAAACGATGAAACGCTTTGGCTGGGGCGAGGAAGGCTAAAAGACTTGCCGCGCGCGCCAATAGGCTTAAACTGGCATTATGACCCTTAGCATGACCCCTCAAATACAAAGCCCGTGCAAGCTTATCTGCGAGCTCGATCTGGATAAGGGCCTATGCAAAGGCTGTGGGCGCTCGCGAGAAGAAATCGCCATGTGGACGCGCTACTCAGACGCCCAGCGCGCCTTTATTATGACAGAGCTGGATGAGCGGCTAGAAGCGCTAGGCGCTTCGGATTAGCCCAAAATCTTCTTCCAGCG
>CALKIX010000056.1 GCA_937995665.1 uncultured Hellea sp.
ATAGGAGATTATATTCTAGAATGTCTTTTTATCAATTTTTAGAAGCCATCATATAAACCAAAAATTGCAATTTTGGGAATACTCACACTCGAGCCTTGATAAAAGGAACAGTAACCTATAAATATGACGCAATTTCAATAATTTATTCGCTATTAATCACATATATATTAGCAATTAATATTATCATTCCCACTCGGATTGTTCTATAATATAATCTCCTATCAATGATAGGTGGACGGGCGAAATAGTTGCCCCACATCGACTATTGCGTCCGTCCTAATAAGAAGCCTCTAAATCATCCTTTTATGTCTGACTGGTATTTTATATCAGGCTGATAATTCTCATCATGTTTGGCCAGCAGGGCATCTGCGACAAATTCTCTTTCAGTAATCATTCGCCCGATAACGACAACCCCTTTCCCCTCTCGAAACAGATCTGGCAGCACACCCGTATAAGTCACGTTAATTGGCCAAGGCATATCCCGTTCAAAATCCGTCACATCAAATGTTGTTGTCAGTCCACTCGATTTATCAACGCTGCCTTCGACCACAAGCCCCCCAATGCGAAAGCTCTCTGACTTGGGGACAAAGCCCTCAGCCACCACATCACTCGGATTATAGAAAAACTGGGTGTTTTCGCTGAGTGCTGAGAGCAACAGAAAAGTCCCCGCCGCTAGCATTGCGCCAAAGAGAACTATCAAGCCAATACGGCGCTTTTGGTGTGGAGCTGGCATATTATCTCTTAGAGTTCGTTTAATTTGCCTTCTAATATGGGTGACATAGCGCAAAGCGCAAGGCATAAGCGCCTCATGTCAAAGCTCTTTCCAAAGATAAATAGCATTGCGGGCGTTTCGGTCGATGCCCTTGCCCTCTCGCGCGGCGGGATTGAGCTATTTCGTGATATTACCGTGCGTATCGCCAGCGAAGAAATATTATGGATTCATGGCGGCAATGGCATAGGCAAAACAACCTTGCTAGAGGGGCTTTGCGGATTATTAAGGCCAGATAGGGGCCGTATAGAGTGGCGGCGAGAGCACGCCCCCTGCCAGCCCTCAGACATTATAGCCTATCAGCCCCATCTTAGCTTTGCTAAAGCCGTGATGAGTACGCATGAAGAGCTGACTTTCTGGGCTAAGCTTCATGGCACAAAAGCACTAATCGACTCCGCCCTTGATAATGTGGGCTTAACGCCAAAATCCCATGTTCCTTGCGGGAAGCTTTCGGCGGGCCAAAAACGTCGTCTGGCACTCGCTAAGCTTATTATTAGCCAAAAGCCCATTTGGATCATGGATGAGCCGACAGCGGCCATTGATAAGACGGGGCGCGATATGGTTGACGCGCTTATTCGTGCTCATATAGAGCGCGGCGGCGGAGCCATAATTGCCTCGCATAACCCCGCCCGCGCCTTGGGACTAAAGGTACGCAAATTAACACTTGAAGCCGCCAGCCTTGAGGGCACGCGATGAGTGTATCCCTGATAAAGCGCGATATAATTCTTGCCCTGCGCTCAGGCGGGGCATGGCTTTACGGGCTGTTTTTCTTTGGCGTTTTTATCGCCCTTAGCGCTATAGCCTTGGGCGGCTCCCATGAGCTGATGCGTCCCATCGCCCCGGCGCTCATCTGGCTTGCCCTTATATTCTCGGCCATGCTCTCTTTCCCATCTATTTTCAGCAGTGACTTTGATGACGGTACCCTCGTGCAGTTTAAGCTCTCAGGAATGAGCTTGTTAAGCTTATGCATAGCCAAGGCCATCAGTTTCACAATGCTGTCAATCCTGCCGCTAATTATATCAGTCCCCATTGCGGCGCTGTTTTTTGACTTGCCCGCGCATGTCACATTTGCCTGCATGATTTCGCTCTGCCTTGCAGCGCCAGCTATTGCCATTTACGGCACGCTGGCCGCCGCGATTTTGGCAGGGCGGCGCAGCGGAGGCTTTCTCATTGTATTGATGACCACTCCTTTTTTAGTGCCGCTACTTATCTTTGGACTTGAAGCGGTCAGCGACTATAAGGCCGAGGGCCTAGGTGCATTAGAGTTTCGAGTGCTAATAGGTCTCAGCCTTATAGGTGCCTCGGTGGGTTTACCCGCCGCAGCAGCCGCTCTAAAAGCGCAATTAGAATAGTTATGATAAATTTTCTCGCCAATCCCGCCCGATTTTTAAAGGTCTCAAAAATAGCCACCCCGCTCATGGGTTGGGCATGCTTGGCCGCCTTTACCTATGGTCTATGGCTTGCGCTTTTTGCCTCACCGCCTGCGGTAGATCATGGGCACGGGGTGCGCATCATGTATATCCATGTGCCGGCCGCTTGGTGCGCGCTCCTCGCCTATGCACTCCTGACCATTGCCAGCCTTATCAGTTTTATCTGGCGTCACCCGCTCGCCGATGTGGCCGCGCGTAGCTTGGCTGTTCCCGGCATGGCCTTTACTTTTTTAGCGCTATTTACAGGCAGTCTTTGGGGTAAATTTGCATGGGGCACATGGTGGGAGTGGGATGGACGCATGACGTCCGTACTGGTCTTGCTCTTCATCTATATGGGCTATCTCGCGCTATGGCAGGTTACACCAGATCACCGCCGCGCTGCACGCTTAGCCAGTATCCTCGCCATGATTGGCTTTATCAACATACCCATTATCAAATTTTCCGTTGATTGGTGGGACTCACTGCACCAAACGGCGACTTATTCCAGCCCTGGCGCGCCGGGCACCTCGCCTGAAATCTTCTTGCCGCTCTTGACCATGGCGCTGGCCTATAGCCTGCTTTTGGGCTGGCTGAGCTTTCGTAGCGTAGAGGCTGAAATCATCCGTAACCGCGCCCAGCGAGAGAAAAACGCTCCCGCAGCCACAGCGACTATAGAGGCGCTATAATGTTAGAATTTGGCAAGAACGCAGCCTATATTTGGACCTGTTACGCGGTAAGCGCGCTAGTGCTAGGCGCGCTTATTCTCAATGCTTGGCGCGGGCCGCGGCAATGACCGATATCAGCTTTCTGGGCGAAACACCCATTGCGCGCCTTAAAGCCTTAATGGAGGCCCTGCGCGCTGATTGTCCCTGGGATAGTCAGCAGAGTTTTGACACTATCGCCCCTTACACTATCGAGGAGGCCTATGAAGTTGCCGAAGCGATAAGGCAAGACGATATGACTGCGCTTAAAGAAGAGCTGGGTGACCTGCTCTTTCAGGTGATTTTTCACTCGAAAATGGGCGATGAACTTGGCGCTTTTGATTTTGACGCAATATGCGATGCCCTCACCGCTAAAATGGTGAACCGTCATCCGCATGTTTTCGGTGCAAAAGACGAGCGCAGCCCCGAGCAGCAAACCGCCTCTTGGGAGGTGATGAAAGCCAATGAGCGCAAAGCCAAAGGCCATGACAGCCTATTGGCCGATGTCGCCCTTGCCTTGCCAGAGCTTATGCGCGCGGCAAAACTGCAAAAGCGCGCCGCGCGTGTCGGCTTTGACTGGCCCGATTTGGGCGGCGTCTTTGATAAAATAGACGAAGAGATGAACGAAGTTAGAGAGGCTATTCGCGCCGCCGATAAAGATGCCATGGAAGATGAAATCGGGGACCTAATCTTCGCGGTGACTAATCTTGCGCGCAAAACGGGCATTGACCCAGAGCAAGCCCTGCGCCGCACCAACCATAAATTTACAGAGCGCTTTGCTCATATTGAAAGGCAAGCCAAGATACAGAAAAGAGACATAGCAGAGCTTTCGCTGGACGAGATGGAAGCGCTTTGGCAGCAAGCCAAGCAAGAGAAATCTAGCTAATTAATTCACTATGCCTTGCGCGCAATTTGCCTGTATCGGATTCAGATAGGCGCACTTGCATTTCGCAATTCCCATTACGCCGCGTTTTCTCATTCATCACATATCCGTTCTTATGCAGCCATGCGCGCACGTCATATTTATGCGGCGGAATTTCTACACTTAGGATTTCATCGCCTTGGGTCACAGCGCGTTCAATACCTTCAGTTAAGGCTTCAAGCCCTTGTTTTTTATGACAGCTAACGGGGTAAGCTTCCATCATATCTTCAAGGTCAAGTGACGCTTGGGCGCGCTCAGAGATACTATCTAATTGCACCTCACCTAACAAATCGACTTTATTCCAGACTTCAATCATAGGCTGGTCATGTTCTGGACCTGCTTCGAGTTGCCCCAAGACTTGCAGCACTTCTTCGCGGCGGCGCTCGGTCAGTGGGTCGGAAATATCGCGGACATGAATTAGTAAGTCCGCTTCCTTGACCTCCTCAAGCGTGGCGCGAAAAGCAGTAATAAGGTCTGTCGGCAAGTCAGATATAAAACCAACGGTATCTGATAAAACTGCAGGCTGACCGCTTGGCATAATCAAAACGCGGTGCGTTGTATCCAAAGTCGCAAAGAGCATATCCTTGGCAAAGACGCCGCCTTCGGTCAGCAAGTTAAACAATGTCGACTTGCCTGCATTGGTGTAACCGACAAGCGCGACAACACGCTCTGGCGCGCGCTTTCTCTTTTGGCGCTGCAAACCGCGTGTACGGCGAACTTGTTCCAACTCGCGTTTCAGCTTGGTGATTTTATCGTTTAGGACACGGCGATCGCTCTCGATCTGGGTTTCACCGGGGCCGGCAAGACCGCCCGTGCCGCCGCGCTGGCGCTCCAAATGGGTCCAAGTGCGTACTAGACGAGAGCGCTCATAGCCTTGCCGTGCGAGCTCGACTTGCAGTTTACCTTCTTTGGTAGCGGCACGCAGGCCGAAAATCTCTAAAATAAGCCCTGTACGGTCAATGACCTTTTTTCCCCAGAGCCGCTCCAAATTTCGTTGCTGAACGGGGGTTAAGGCGCCATTGACGATGACAACATTGACGTCATGGGCTTTAATCTCTGCCTTCATGTCAGAAATTTGGCCTGAGCCAAAAAAGTTGGACACTTTCAAGTCGCGAATAGGGACAATACGAGAAGCCTTGGTGTCCACGCCTAATGCGTCTGCAAGACCAATCACTTCTTCCAAATCATAGTCTACGTCCGAGGCTCGGCTATTGCCAAAGCGCGGATGTAAAACCAGAGCATTTTGAATAGGTGTATCGCGTTTAATCATGCGCGAGGTGATATTTAATCTTCCGTCTCTGCGGCAAACATTTGTACAGGGCCAGAGGGCATAATCGTAGAAATAGCGTGCTTATATACAAGCTGAATTTGGCCATCTCGGCGAAGCAGAACACAAAAATTATCAAACCAAGTCACGATACCCTGCAATTTCACACCATTAACGAGGAAAATGGTCTGGTTTTACATCC
>CALKIX010000057.1 GCA_937995665.1 uncultured Hellea sp.
ATAAGCATTTTCTTTAGGGTCATGACCCCAAATGAAATTTATAATCACCGCGGTCAAGGTGAAGCTGAGAATTGAGGAGAGCGCATTAGGTATACTTACCTTGTCATAATATGGCGCGCCATATTCATTCATGACGGCGAGCATTTCATAAGGGTCTTGTGTACCTTGGACGCTTTTCATCGCTTCGCGAAAAGCAACCGCTTCTTCATAGCCTGTAAGGCCGCCAGCCAGGCTTGAGACAAAGAGAAAAATGATAATGAAAACGCCCCACCCCAAAAGAGAATAAGTCCCAGATTTCCCGCAGTCATGAGCGCGTTTTACCATTAAAATTCCCGTAGGAATAATTACAGCTATTATGCCGATAAAAATCATAGCATTACCCGCTAAAGGATGGAAAAGTGGCATCAGGTTCATAAAGCCTAAAAACAGGCCTAATATGGCCATGGCCTTCACAAAATGAGGCGGACAGAGGCGCCCTTTTGGGGATAATAATACGTTTTTCATAACTCACTACGTCGTTGTATGTTGCAAGACATGGCGCGGTTATGAGGCTTCGTCAAGTCAGCGCAGGCCCGTATTTATTATCGCCTGCTTGCGGCTTTGACAGTCCGCACCAAAGTGTAAATCCACCAATAATGGCCATTAGTAACCCGCGCAGGATTGGAACGCCCTCGGCAAGCCTTGTTTGGTAACGCTCTATAATGGCTTCGAGAATAGCAGGGTCAATATCAGCTTTGCGCTCATATTTCGAAAACTCGCTAAAATATTCAGAGCCGCCAAAGCTTAGCATGATGACGATAGAGACGAGCAAAATTGACACAATCATCCATGTGAGCGCCCAAAAACTACGTCCCATATCATGTAGGCGTTTGCCATACACCGCATAGCATATATGCAGGACCAAAAAGGGGAAGGGCAGTGAAATCAGAAAGGCCAAAGTCGAGCCGCTTCCCAGCTGTTTCAGAATGAAATTGACCAAAACACTTACCACGCAAAATAATATAAACCCGATCCAAAAGTCCTTGCGGCCCATACGGCCCACAGGAGAGAGGAGAATTTTATAAGGCGATAAGGTCATGTGTCTTACTCTATTATTATTCTAAAATTGCGCAAAGGGCTATAATCTCAGCTTCAATAGCTTGGGTGCGCTCTTCGGCTTCTTCGTCTTGGCCCCATTGTTTGATTTGCCAAATTTCATCAAGGCGCGAGAGCTCAAAGGCTTTGGCTCCATCCAGATAGCCCTCATGAACGGCCATAGCCAAAACGGCTGAGCCAAAGGTCGAAGTCAAGTGAACAAAAAGCGTGAGCGCAATATCATCCAGACCGCTGGCATAGCTGGCCACTGCCTCCAATGAGCTAGCTTCTTGCTCTAGCGCGACGAGGCTCTCAGTCGTTTCTAAAGCCACACCCTTGCCTGCCGCCCATTCCAGCACAGGGTCCCAATGCTTAGCTTGATAGCCCAGGAAAGGCCGCGTCTGCGCGCTGCGGTAACAGAGCTGGTCGGTGCTGGCATATTTACGAGCTTCTGCAATCAGCTCATCGCGGCGCGCGGGGGTGCGCTCTACCGCAACATTAAGTAAGCGCGTAACAGGCATCGTGCTGGAGTCAATTTTCGCGCCTTGGGCCGCCCACTCATTGGCCGTTAATTGGGCAAGGTGCTGACTCGGCAAAAGCAGTGTCATTTTACCGGGCGTTTTAAGCCGGTATTGGTCGAGCATAACGGTATAGCCGCCCGCCTCTTTGGCGGTGCCTACCGTTTTATAAAAGCGTGAATTTAGTGTCTTAGCCATTTGCGACCGCTTCCCAATCAACGTCGCCCGTCCCGTCAAAACCCATCATTTCAAAGGCGCGCTGCATATGGCCGGGCAACGGTGCTGCAAAGTGAATATCGCTGCCATCCTCGCGCGGCAAGGTCAGGCTATGGGCGTGCAGGTGCAGCTTATTATCCAGTCCTCCGGGCAAAGGGCGGTCGGTCATATATTTTGGATCGCCCGCAATCGGCGCGCTGAGCAGCTGCATATGAAGGCGTAATTGATGGGTGCGTCCTGTTAAGGGTTGCATGGCGACCCACGCTGCTTTTTGGCCTGCATTACCAACGACTTGGTAGAGCGTTTTGGCATGCTTAGCCCCGTCCGTACCGTGGCGCACAGCTTCCATAACTTCTTTGCCCTCATGCTTATTGCCAAAGCGGTTATCGAGCCGTCCCTTGGCCATGTAGCCTTTAATCTCCCCGCCTGTGGGGCGCGGCACGCCATTAGTAATGCCCCAATAAACCTTTTGCGCGCGTCGGCTTTGAAAGGCGCGGCCTGCCCATTTCGCGGCGCGGGCATTTTTAGCAATCAGCAATACGCCCGTCGTATCCCGGTCAAGACGGTGAATAAGGCGGCATCCATCGCCCAAAGCAGGAAGCATTCCGTCAATATGGCGCGTGGTTTTCGTTCCGCCCTGAACTGCGATGCCAAAGGGCTTGTTCAGCGCTATCAGCTCAGCATCTTCATATATGACAAGCCTGCGCATAAATTCCGTATCTTGCGCGCTGACGCGCCGAGGCGCTTTGATCTCTGTGGGGTCTGGCAAAGGCGGCACGCGCACAACTTGGCCCGCTTCAATACGCACATTGCCTTTGGCGCGCTTGCCGTCCACACGCAGCTGTCCTGTTCGCAGGAGTTTCTCGACGCGGCCATGGGCGATATGAGGGAATTTTCGCTTAAACCAGCGGTCTAGCCGCGCCCCCGCATCAACCTCATCAACTGTTATTTGCTGAACACCGCTCATATTAAGACCCAAAAACTTTGCGCGCGAGTATCAAGCCGAGCATTAAAGCGCCAATAGACAAAATTACAGAGCCGCCAATATAGCCCGCCATCGCCGCGTAAGCTTTGCGCTCATACATCATGACCGCATCCAGCGAGAAAGCACTGAAAGTGGTGAATCCGCCCAGCAGGCCAACGCCCAAGAAAAGGCGCAAATTCTGTCCATCAGATAGTTTATGCGCAAGCCAGCCCACTAGCAGGCCCATGAGTAATCCGCCCAAAATATTGGCAATAATTGTACCGTAAGGATAAGCCGTGCCAAAAGCCCTGCCCAGCGCTAGGCCAAGCACATGGCGTAAGCTCGCGCCTAGGGCCCCGCCAAGGGCAACATATAGAATTCCGTTCATAGACGCGCTTTACGCGCAAGCTGGTCTGGGGGCAATGGACGATATGATGGATTGCTGAAGCTTTTCTCGTATAAAAATTGCATATAAGGGCGGGTCTCTAATTGCTTCGGCAGCTTTGAGACATTATTAAATTTTTATTTGAGCTCAAGGATTTGCAATGAAACCTCTTTTGATCGCTTGTTTGGCCGCCTCCAGCGCCTTAATCGGCTGCGGCAAGACTGCTGAAGTTACGACGCCAGAGCCAGCGCCCTCCGTCTTTAGCCAATATCCTATTGGCCTTCAAAAAATCGCTGAGGGCGTTTGGGTGCATACCTCTATCTATAGCTTCCCCGGCGCGGGCAATGTGCCCTCCAACGGCTTGGTTATCGAAGATGAAGAGGGGCTCATTTTGGTGGATACGGCCTGGGGCGAAATGGCCACGGGCGCGCTTTTGGAAAAGTTAGAAGCCGAAACAGGCAAAGCCGTGAAAAAGCTCGTCATTACAAATCACCATTTCTCGCGCCTGGCAGGGGTTGATATGCTCGAGCGCGCTGGCGTAACGGTCTTCACTCACCCTCAAACGCCAACATTAAGCGCCGCGTTAGCTACGCCTGTCCCTGATACTTCCGTGGCTTCGCTTGGCAAAGCAGGCTCTCGCAATAAAGTCGGCCCGATTGAAATTGCCTATCCGGGCGCAGGCAACACGGTGGATAATCTAGTTGTCTATGTGCCTGCTGCTAAAGTACTCTTTGCGGGCACAATCGTGCGTGGTAAAGGCACGCCGACGCTGAGCAATATTGAGCGCGCCGACATGAAAGCTTGGCCGAAGAGCCTAAACTGGATTAAGCAAACCTATCCAGAAGCAAACCTCGTGGTTCCGGGCCATGGGAAGGGCTCTAAGCTGGACTTGGTAGATGATATGCTGGCTTTGATTGCCAAGCAGGTCAATGCGGCTAAGAACTCTGGCGAGACGCCCGCAAAGCCTTAAGGTCATCCACATCGGTCAGGGTGCGTAGCTGATGCACGCTCCCGCCAATATTACGGGTAATATCCGCAAGCGTTTCCTCATGTGACCAGCGCACATTATCAAACACGCGCGCAGGCACAGGCCCGCGCATCCCCATAAGCCAAAAGCCGCCATCATCGGCAGGGCCAAAAACGGCTTTGCTTGATTTTAGCACCTTAAAGGCGGCGGAGATATCGCTCGCGCAGACTTGGGGACAATCTGTGCCAATCACGGCAGTTGGCCCATTATATTCAAAAATTGCCGCAAGGCGCGGGCTTAAAGAGCCTAAGACTTGCGGGATTTGGGTGGTGCCTTTCCACTCAGGCACTTGCCCCATGGCCGATGGCGGCGTTACGGCCAGCACGGTGTCCCAGCGCGGATCTTTCACATTGCGAATAACTTCGCTCATCATATTGCGGTAAATGCGTTTGGCATGCGTTACACCAATATCGTTAGCCAGACGCGTTTTCGCCCGCCCCATGACAGGTGCCTTCGCCATGATATAGAGGCGCGGTCTCATGATTGCCCTGCTTCATATCGGGCATGCAGCTCTTCTATGGGCACGCCGCGGCGATAGGCTCTTAGCAGTTTGAAATTTTGAGAGCCCCGTTTCCAAGGCCCCAGCGCCTCATAGCGGCTCATATTCACCCGCATATGCCCCGCCAAAGGGCGCAAGCCTTTGCGGCCATATTTGGCTTTTATTTTATCAATTATCGCCACGTCCTCAAAAAGGATTTGATCGGGATAGCCGCCAATCTCCTCATACATTTGCTTTGAGATCAAAAGCCCTTGATCTCCATAAGGCAGGCGCCACCAGAAACAGCGCATCGCGACCAGAAATTCCATGTAGCGCGAGACCCACCCCTTGCGCTCTGCTTTAAAGCGGAAATAGGCCGCGCTTTGGGGGTGTTTATTGATATGCTCATGGAGCATAGCTAACCATTTGTCAGGCAAGGTATTATCAGCATGAATAAAGAGCAGCCACTCTGCGTTGTCGTTCCAAACCCCGCCGAGATTCAGCTGCGCGCCGCGCCCGCTGGCCCCAGTGGCAAGCACAGCGCCCGCATTTAGCGCCTCTTCAAACATGTCGGGCGTGCTTTGATTTTCGGTGACCACAATACGCTCCACCGCGCCGCTCAGCGCGCTAAGCAGCCGAGGAAATCCCTCACAGCTTTTATAGATAGGTATCACGGCGCAAATCATACCCGTTTAGACCTTGCTTGTGCCACTGACGCAATAAAAAACCCAGCCTGAGGCCGGGTTTATAAATCAAATTTTTGCGAGCCGCTTAGTTTTCAATAGCGTCTGTGACAGCGTCGACAACGTTGGCTTTAATTTCGCCAGAAACGTCGGTTAGCTCTACGGGCTCAACAGCCTCTGGCTTAGGGGGGGCCGGAACGAGCGTGATTTTACAGAAAATACCATCGCTGATTGTTGTTCCATTACATGTGTTTACGCCAAGCTGCTGCCCATCATAAGCTTCGTTGTCACGATATTCTTCGGGACGGATTTGAACGAGACAGACAGTCGCGCCTTGTACGTTGAAGACTTCGCCGCCTTCATATTCACAATCAGCCGCTGAAGAGACTTCTGCAAATGAAGGGACAGCCATAGCTGCAAGTGTTAGCGCCGTTGCAGATGCGGCTAAACGAAATTTACCCATTTTTTACTCCTAAAATTCTATTTGGCCCTATTATCAGACCTTATTTGTCCTAAAAAGCCCTAATTACACTTAAAATGCAGGATTCGGGCCATTTCAAAATTATCACATAACGCGCCGGATTTTTCATTTGAGCGCCAATATCAAGGCCGAGTCTGCGGCGTTGACGAGGCCGGACGCGGCCCGCTGGCAGGGCCTGTTGTGGCCGCTGCCGTCATATTAGCACCAAATAAAACACCCGAAGGTCTTAATGACAGTAAGAAAATGTCGAAAATAAGACGTGAACT
Organism: uncultured Hellea sp.; assembly: GCA_937995665.1. Taxonomy (GTDB): domain Bacteria; phylum Pseudomonadota; class Alphaproteobacteria; order Caulobacterales; family Maricaulaceae; genus Hellea. The sequence continues at coordinate 6,093 of CALKIX010000057.1, forward strand.
GTTACTGAATGAAATTGTTACGCACGCCTTTGTCGGTATTGGCATTGCCGAAGCAGAGGAAATTGACCGCGTCAATATCTTGCAAGCCACGATGGTCGCCATGCGTCGCGCCGTGCTTGCGCTGCCTGTGAGGCCGGATATAGCCCTCATTGATGGTAACCGCTGCCCCGATCTGCCCTGTCCATCCGAAGCCATCGTAAAAGGCGATGCCCGCAGCCTCTCCATAGCGGCAGCCTCTATTGTTGCTAAGGTCACGCGTGATAAATTAATGGTGGAGGCTGATGTGCGTTTTCCAGCTTATGGCTTTGCGGGCCATAAAGGTTACGGGACAAAGGCGCATCGCCAAGCCATAGAGCAGCATGGGCCCTGCCCTATTCACCGGCGCAGCTTTGCACCTGTGAAAAACGTCTACAAATAAAGACTTATGGCGTTTGGACTGCGGGAGGCACAGGTGCCGCAGGTCTTAGGTTATTCACGACACTTTGAGCATCATAAACATTAGGATCACTCGCGCCTGTATTTTGCGCAATAATCTCAATACTTTCCGTCACTTTCGTGCCTTCAAGGGCGCGGCCTAAATCATTCACGCCAAGGCCAAGATTGACGCGGCTACTATTGCGCCGGCCAAAACTGCCAAAGCCAAGGCCAACATTTGACGCAATATTCGGGCTAGGGCCATTCCCGCTCGTGCCGCCATTGATAACTTTAAAGTGAGAATATCCCTCGCCTAGCGTCACTTCTGCGGCCCGCAAAAGCACAAGGTCGCGCGCTTGGGTGACGTCGTCGGCCGTATAGCTGACTCGAAACCTATCCTGTTGAATTTGAGTATTTTTATACCCGTAGCCTGCCGCGCTTTGGGCGGGGCCATAACCCGCAGACGTCGAAGCGCAAGCGCCAAGGGTCAGAGCTGCGAAGCCAAGGAGAATGTAATGCTTCATGTGAGCGTCCTTTAAGTCACTAGATTTACTCTAATTATATATATATCGCTCGTAATATTGGGTAAATTGAAGATAACAGTCAAATTACATCTCTTTAAATCCTTGTTCATCCTAGGCGCAGAGCGTATACATCCAACC
>CALKIX010000058.1 GCA_937995665.1 uncultured Hellea sp.
AATGCGCTCGGGTCTTTCCTCGAAACGGATGAGGGCACGAACCTGCTCGCAGGTTACAAACGCGCGGCCAATATTTTAAAGGCTGAGGCGAAAAAGGGTGAGCTGCCCATCGGCGCGCCTGAAAAGCCGTCTGAAAAAGAATCAGCGGCGCTTTTCAATGCGCTGCAAGCGGCGGGGCCTAAGATTGATAAAGCATTGGAGGCTGAGGATTACACAGCCGCTATGTCGCAGCTGGCCACTTTGCGCGCTCCGATTGACGATTTCTTCACCAATGTGCAAGTTATTTCGGATGACACCGCTGTCAAAGAAAACAACCTTAGACTCCTTTTACACATTCGTGATACGGCGCAGCGAATTGCGGATTTAGATGCGGTGATCGCCTCATAAATCATTAAATTTTAAGTAATCTGTGGGAAGATGAAACATGACAAAATGGGTTTATAATTTCGGCGGGGGCTCCGCCGAAGGCAATACAACAATGAAGAACCTGCTGGGCGGTAAGGGCGCGAACCTTGCTGAGATGGCGAGCCTTGGCTTGCCAGTCCCGCCGGGTTTCACCATGACAGCCGAAGTTTGCACATCTTATTATGATAATGACAAGACATATCCGGCCGATTTGGACGCCCAAACCGAAGCCGGGCTTGTTCATATTGAAAAGCTAACAGGCAAAAAATTTGGCGATAGCGCCAATCCTTTGCTGGTCTCTGTGCGCTCTGGCGCGCGGGCCTCTATGCCGGGTATGATGGATACGGTTTTAAACCTTGGCCTTAATGACGATACCGTTCAGGGGCTGGCTAAGCTCTCTGGCGATAAGCGTTTTGCACTCGATAGCTATCGCCGTTTCATCACTATGTATTCTGATGTGGTGCTGGGCGTACATCACCACACTTTCGAAGATATTCTTGAGCGCCATAAAGATGATGAAGGCTATGTGCTGGATACAGAGCTTGATGAAGGCGATTGGGAAGTCGTTATTGCGCAATATAAAGACGCCGTTTCCTCCGCGCTGGGCCGTGATTTCCCGCAAGACCCGCGCGAGCAGCTTCAAGGCGCGATTGACGCCGTTTTTGGCAGCTGGATGAATGAGCGCGCCATTGTCTATCGCCGCCTCAACGATATTCCTGCCGCTTGGGGCACAGCCCTAAACGTTCAAGCTATGGTTTTTGGCAATATGGGCGAGACCTCGGCCACGGGCGTAGCCTTTACGCGCGACCCGTCAACGGGCGAGAACGCTTATTACGGCGAATTTCTGATTAACGCCCAAGGCGAAGATGTGGTGGCGGGTATCCGCACCCCGCAAACGCTTACAAAAATCGCCCGCGAGAATATGGGCGAGACAGAGCTTTCTATGGAAGAAGCCTTGCCCGAAGTTTACGCGGAGCTCGCCGAGACTTTCATTAAGCTCGAAGGCCATTACCGCGATATGCAGGATATCGAGTTTACCGTTGAGCAAGGTAAGCTCTGGATGCTGCAAACTCGTACGGGTAAGCGCACGGCCCGCGCCGCGCTGCAAATTGCGGTCGACATGGCCGAGGCAGGACAGATTTCAAAGGACGAGGCTTTGATGCGCATTGAGCCGCTCTCGCTTGATCAACTTTTGCACCCGACGCTGAGCCCTGATGCTCCGCGTGACGTGATTACAATGGGCCTTCCGGCCTCACCAGGGGCTGCGATTGGCGAGGTTGTCTTTAATTCAGATGAGGCCGAAGAGCTTAAAAAAGCAGGCCGCAAGGTTATTTTGGTGCGCGTTGAAACAAGCCCCGAGGATATCCACGGCATGCATGCCGCCGAAGCGATTGTGACGGCGCGGGGCGGGATGACCTCTCACGCGGCGGTGGTCGCGCGCGGCATGGGCACGCCCTGTGTGTCTGGCGCGGGTGATATTCGTATTGACTATGAGGCCCAAGAATTTAGCGCCTCTGGCCGCATTATTAAAAAAGGCGAGATAATCACGGTTGACGGCGCGAAAGGCCAAGTCTTTGCGGGCGCTGTTGATATGGTGCAGCCAGAGTTATCCGGTAATTTTGCTAAGATTATGGGCTGGGCGGATGACGCGCGCACCCTTGGGATCCGGACTAATGCTGAAACCCCGCTCGACGTTCAAACGGCTAAAGATTTTGGCGCAGAGGGTATCGGGCTTTGCCGCACAGAGCATATGTTTTTTGAAGCAGACCGCCTTGGCTATTTCCGCGAGATGATTCTCGCAGCTGACAAGGATGGGCGCGAGGATGCGCTGGCGAAAATCTTGCCCGTGCAGCGCGATGACTTTGCCGCGATTTTCCGCATTATGGGCGACTTGCCTTGTACAATTCGTTTGCTTGATCCGCCTTTGCACGAGTTCTTGCCCCATAGTGAAGATGATATTCGCACCGTGGCCCAGAGCCTTAAAGTGCCTGCTAAAGAGCTTATGGCGCGCGCAAGAGAGCTGGCCGAATCTAATCCCATGCTGGGCCACCGTGGCTGCCGCCTTGGGATTAGCTATCCAGAGATTTATGAGATGCAGGCCCGCGCGATATTTGAAGCGCAAAAGCTTGTCGCAGAAGAGACAGGCGTTACGCCCGTTGCTGAGATTATGATACCTTTGATATCCTCAGCTAAAGAACTTGAAATCCTGAAAGCGGCTATTGAAGGCATTGCTAGCGAAGTCGAAGCGCTCGGGCACATTATTGGTACGATGATAGAGCTACCGCGCGCCGCCTTACGAGCAGGGGAGATTGCCGAGCATGCCGCCTTCTTTAGCTTTGGCACTAATGACCTTACTCAGACGACCTTTGGCCTCTCGCGTGATGATGCGGGTCGCTTCTTGCCCGACTATGTTCGCGCAGGTATTGTTGAGAAAGACCCTTTTGTTACGCTCGACCAAGACGGCGTTGGCGATTTGATACATATTGCGACTAAACGCGGTAAAGCCACACGCAGCGATATTAAGCTGGGCATTTGCGGCGAACATGGCGGCGATCCGGCGTCTATCGGCTTTTGCCATCGGGCGGGGCTTGATTATGTCTCTTGCTCGCCTTACCGGGTTCCGATTGCAAAATTGGCGGCGGCTCAGGCTGCAATTGAGAGTAAAACTACATAAGCGCACTTAATTAGTGCATTTGTAAGATTGGCGCGTCAAATTTTAATCCCTAATTAACCATGAAATGGTCATGATGTGCTCTTAGAGACACAGTTTCGTGATTCATACAGAATTTACGACATTGAGATGTTGAAACCCGCGCCTAAGCATCTTATGTGCGCATCCATGGTAGATTATATGCGACCAAAAAGATATATTTTTGCGGGCTGGGCTGTGGCCGTTGCTGCAATTTTTGGCGCTAGCCAGGCTTTCCCTGCGATTGCTGATAAAGCGGCAGAGCAGCGCGAAGCCGCCCATTGGCAAGCGCGTGCCCAAGCCTTTCAGGGCGTTGAGCCATCCCAAGAATCGCTTGCGAATATTTCCGGCCATGCTCAGAGCTTGACCGAATTTCATACGGATAGCTCAATTTCTAATGCGCTTATGCGTGATGTTGTCATGACGCAAGATTTGCTGGGCATAAGTGACGCAAAGCTTGAGGCCGCAAAGTTTGAAGGCCAAGAGCACCGCTGTATGGCTGAGGCGCTTTATTACGAAGCGCGCTCAGAAGGAAATTCTGGACTACAAGCGGTCGCCGAAGTCGTGCGGAACCGCGTTAAATCTAAACATTATCCCAACACAATTTGCGGCGTGGTTTACCAAGGCGCGGAGCGTAATACGGGGTGCCAGTTCTCATTTACTTGTGATGGTTCGACGATGATTGAACCTTACGGGCGTTATTGGGAGACATCGCAACAGGTGGCTTCAATCGCTATGATGAATGGTTATGCGCCCATTACTGATCGTGCGACCCATTATCATACTGTTGATGTCAACCCGCATTGGGCCCCACATCTGCGATATAATAAAACTATCGGCACGCACAAGTTTTACCGCTTTAAATTCCGTGAGCGCAGCGTTAAAGGCGCGTCCTTACGCGTTGCACCGCCCAGTTAAGCCTATGTGGCAATTGGCCTGGCCTCAATGAGGCTCAGCCATAATCACGTAATTTTGCCCAAAGTCCAGAGCGCCATTAGCTTTGATAAAGTCCAAAGCTCTCTCTCGCAGCGCTTCGCCGCGTAATTTTAACGCGGCGGCGAGGACACGATCTGAAAGGTTCTTGAGAACAGGCGCGCATAAATCAATCTGCGCATTTATGAATTTCGCCTTATGCCGAATATCAAAATGTTTAATCTCGCGGACAGAATAGCCAGAGATTTGTAAATGATGTGCCGCCCATTGTGCAGGATATTCGCGGTAAGGCAAAGAGCCGCCAAGGCTCACGCAGGCATCTCTATGGCGGCCAATTTCCCATATGAGCTGTCCCGCCTCGCTATCGGGACGCGGAATAGGCACGTAAGGCTCAAGACCCTTTACATATAGAACTTTGCCTGTGAGCGGGCGAAGGCGTTTGAACAAAAAAGACTGAAAGTAAGGAGAAAACCCTTCCACGGCCCCCAGCAGATAATCGGCTATCACCGTGTCATATGTTTCGTTCTCTAGCAGTTTTGGGGAGAGCCAATTACCGACGATTATTTTATCCTCAGGGCGCTGTCTGTGTGAGATTGCTTTTCGGACTTTTTTGGCATGGCTGGGCGAGGCTGAAATTGCGCTCCAGCGATTCGTTTCGAGGTCTGCAATCCATTGTATGGATTGAACGCCTGTACCTGCATCTAATAGGCTGCCCCAAGCGCGCCGACCTTGGATTTCCTCAATATAGCGCGATAATTGTGGGTGCATATTATACTCTTTATAGTGAGTCTTAGGCCGCGTCCATTCCTATATCAAAATTTGGAGCGCTATGTGTAAGCGCGCCCACGGATATGACGTCAATGCCTGTTTGCGCGATACCGCTTACGGTTTCTAGATTTACCCCGCCCGAGGCTTCAAGTAGGGGACGGTGTGCCTTATCAACATCAACAATCGCCACAGCTTTGCGCAAAGTCTCAGCGCTCATATTATCGAGCAAAACAACGTCAGGGTTATATTTGAGCACTTTTTTTAGTTGCACTAATGTATCGACTTCGACGCTGACCCGTGTCATGTGATCTGCGTTTTTGGCAATGGCTTTGAGCGCTTTATCTACCCCGCCTGCCAATGCGATGTGGTTGTCTTTAATCATAATAGCCGCGGCGAGGCTTTCGCGGTGCGTAAATCCCCCGCCTGCAAGAACGGCTTGCTTTTCAACGGCACGTAGCCCTGGCGTTGTCTTGCGCGTGGCGGCAACCCGCACAGCACCTTTATGGCCTTTGGCTTTGCCTACGGCTTTTACATATTGCGCTGTGAGCGTGGCAATCCCTGACATGCGGCCTAGGAAATTAAGGGCGACACGTTCGGCAGAAAGCAGGCTGCGAGAGGGGCCTTCAATGGCGGCTATGATGTCGCCTTTTTTAATCTTGGCCCCATCTTTTTTCTTAGCCGTGAATTTTACGCGGGGATCGACCATGGCATAAGTCATAGCGGCAGGCTGCATCCCCGCAAGAACCCCCGCTTCGCGCGCCCGCATGACGAGCTTGCCTTTGGCGCTGGCGGGGACAAGCAAGTTAGCTGTAAGGTCACCGCTATTGCCAAAGTCCTCATCAAGGGCGCGCTGTATAAGCGGGGCAATAACGCTAGGCGGTAGAGGAACAGGTTTCGTCATAATTAGCTAAGCCGATCATAAGTTATATAGCTGGAGCGTGCTTTGTCTTTCGTTTTAGGGAAATCATCTCTGTGATGCCCGCCGCGCGATTCTTGGCGCGCAAGGGCTGACGCTGCAATCATCTTAGAGGCGACAAGTGGGTTCGCGCGACCGGTGCGTTCGATTAAGTCATCAATAATGCCTAGAAGTTGGTTCAGCTGCGCTGCGCTGCGGCGCACGCCGCATTTTTCTGTCATGGCCCGGCGCAAGGTTTGGCTGACCTCTGGGCCCATTGCAAGCCAAGGCTGACTGCGAATAGTACCCGCTTTGCGCTCATTCCAATCACGGCTATTAATGTAATCCGCCGCGCGGCCGCCAAAGACAACGGCCTCGAGTAGTGAGTTGCTGGCAAGGCGGTTCGCCCCGTGAACGCCAACAGCGGAGCATTCCCCAATGGCCAGCAGGCTCTCAAGGCTGCTTTGGCCATGGCTGTCCGTAGCGATGCCGCCCATGTGATAATGCACGGCGGGCGCAACGGGAATAAGCTGGGTGCGCGGGTCTATGCCTGCGCTTTGGCAGCTTTCGAAAACGGTCGGAAATTCTGAATCAAAATGGCTGCCAATCGCGGCGCGGCAATCTAGGAAGGGCTGACGTCCCGCCTGAATTTCAGCAAAAATCGCGCGGGCCACATCATCCCGCGGGGCCAGCTCGCCTTGCTTGTGATAGCGCGGCATAAAACGCACGCCGTCTGAATTACAAAGCGTTGCGCCTTCTCCGCGCAGGGCCTCGGTTGCGAGAGGGGCGGGGTCTCGGCCAATATCAATGGCTGTAGGGTGAAACTGCACAAATTCCATATCACGCATTTTTGCGCCAATAACCGCCGCCATGCCCAGCGCATCTCCGCGCGCCGTGCGCGGGTTTGTGGTCACGGCAAAAAGCCCGCCGACACCGCCTGTGGCCATGACGGTAATATCAGCTTCAATGCCAAGCAAAGCCCCATCATCATTTCGCGCAAGCGCGCCTGCAACAGCGCCATTATTATCGGTCAGCAAGCTCTCTGCACGCCAGCCAATCAGGCCAGTAATATGATCAGCGCCTTGGGCTTGGCGGACCATCACATCGATAATTTCTTTGCCGGCGGTGTCGCCTTTGACGCGGGCCACGCGCGGCATGGAATGGGCGGCCTCGAGCGAGAGGTAAAGCTCGCCCTTTTCATTGCGGTCAAAAGGTACGCCCAGCGCGTCCAAATCCCGCACGCGGGCAGGGCCTTCGCTGGCAAGTATTTGCGCAATTTCAGGATCAACAAGCCCGTCCCCCGCCGCAATTGTATCTTTGGCATGGCTGGCCGCGCTATCTTGCGGGGAGAGCGCGGCAGCAATACCGCCCTGCGCCCAAGCCGACGCCGCGCCTTTAGAGGAGCGCCGCGAGGTGAGCACGAAAACTTTGCGAGGGGCAAGTTTTAACGCAAGGTAAAGGCCCGCAAGGCCTGCCCCGACAACAAGAACAGAGCCTGCGGGTAGGCGTTTGGTATCAAGGTTACCGAGGGGCATAAATTACAATCCTCTAACGGCACAAAATAACGCGATAAGGTTTCGCGTTTTTTGTGCCTTGTTTGCACATTTTGTCTTTGACAAAAAATGCACTGACTAAATCACCTTAACATCGGCCTGGGGCAATTTCGGGTCGAAGTGGCCTTTGACGGGGTCGAATTTGACGTTGATCATATCCATCACGGCCTTATGGGCGCGCTTGCGTTCGGCCTCTGGGACGAGGACTTCATTGGTTTCATCGCGCAGGCAATCATAGATATTTTCCAGCGTAATGCGCTTCATATGCGGACAGAGATTACAGGGACGCACGAAGTCTGTGTCTGGATTTTCCATGGCCACATTGTCCGACATCGAGCATTCGGTCAGCAGGATAACGTTTTGGGGTTTCTTATCTGAAACATAATCGCTCATAGCTTTGGTCGAGCCTGTAAAATCGCTTTCGGCGACAACTTCGGGCGGACATTCAGGATGGGCCAGAACGACAACGCCGGGATTGGCTTCGCGCATATCCCGTACATCTTGGGCCGAGAAACGCGCATGAACTTCGCAGCGGCCATGCCACGCAATGACTTCGACATTGGTTTGCTTGGCGACATTTTTTGCCAAAAATTCATCAGGCAGCATGATGACTTTATTCACGCCCCATTCTTTTGTGATGTGTTCGACAATGGCCACGGCATTAGATGAGGTGCAGCAAATATCGCTCTCGGCTTTAACATCCGCTGAGGTATTCACATAAGTTACTACAGGAATGCCGGGATAGCGTTGCTTAATCAGCTTAATATCATCGCCAGTAATCGAGCTGGCCAGCGAGCAGCCCGCGCGCATAGACGGAATAAAGACCCTTTTGTCGGGGCAGAGAATTTTGCTGGTCTCGGCCATGAAATGCACACCGCCTTGGATAATCATATCGGCGTCCGTCTTGGTGGCCTCAATGGCAAGGCCAAGGCTATCGCCCGTATAATCCCCGATGAGGCCAAAGATATCTGGCGTCATATAATTATGGGCGAGTATAACTGCGTTTTTTTCTTTTTTCAGTGTGTTAATCGCATGAACCAAGGGCGCGTAGGCGGGCCATTCAAATTTTGGGATAAAGTCGGACACTTCGTCGTAAAGATGGTCTGTCGCTGCTTTGACTTCGTCAGTATAGGCAAGGCCGCCTTCGGGCGTGGACGGGACCGCGCAAACGCCATTTTCAACCTCAAGAGTCTGGCCAATCCAGCGGCCATTTTCCCAGTTGATAAGTTCCTTACCCATATGCGTGTTCCTTCCTCGCGCTTTCTATAAACTATATAGGCAGAGCGGGGGCAAAGTGCCACTTCAATTTTAGCAATTATTCAGTTGTGCAAAGCGGTCAAGGAACAGCTTCTCTGCTTCGACTACAGGCAGCGGATCAATTTTGACCTTTATATCGCGCGGCGGGGGGACGAAAAACTTATCGGCCTCGACGGGATCAAAGCCTGCAATTTGTGTGGCCTCAAACCAGGCGCAATAAAGATCGCATTGCTTGATTTTCTTTTTAAGCCCCGCCGGCATTTTTGGCGGCAGGCCATAGCGAATATGCACGGCTTCTTCGAGCCTTGCTTCAAAGGTTTTATAATCAAGGCCTAGGGCATGTTTAAACGGGCTAATCATATCGCCAATAACATATTCCGCCGCATCATGGAGTAGGGCGGTCAGGCGCTCGGCTTGCGTTGATTTGGGGTTAAGCTTGGCGAAGAGATCAGTGACCACCACGCTATGCTCGGCCACGCTAAAGGCATGATTACCGCTGGTCTGTCCGTTCCAGCGCGCAACCCTCGCCAGCCCGCGTGCTATGTCTTCAATTTCAATATCAAAAGGCGAGGGGTCAAGCAGGTCTAGCCGGCGGCCAGATAGCATTCTCTGCCAGGCGCGCTTAGGTCTTTTCATTATTATGGGCCAGTATATTTACAATCTTGCCAAAAGGGTCGCGCACGAAAAACCTTTTTAAGCCCCAAGGCTCAAGCACGGGTCCGTAGATTATTTCAAAATCAGCTTTTTTGACTCTTTCCAAAACAGCATCGAAATCATCAACTTCAACGGAAAGATCAGTCATCGGCGCATTAGGGCCAGAATGTTTGGCGAAGGTGACTTGAACAGGCATCTTTTGTTCTGACGCCATAGTGCGAACCCATCCTAGGTCCATGACAACATCTAGCCCCAAAATCTCGCCATAGAAACTGTCAGCCGCGCTCGGATCAGCGGCTTGTATTGTCGGATAAAGCCTAATAACGCTCATGCGACTTTTTTCACAAAGATTGCGCCCGCGCTATAGCCTGCGCCGAAGCTGCAAATAAGGCCCGTCTCTCCAGCTTTGAAATCTTGGCTATGTTTATGGAAAGCGATGATGGAACCGGCGCTGGAGGTGTTAGCATATTCATCCAGAACAACGGGAGCTTGCTCTAGCTCGACATCTTTGCCCAGAACCTTTTTAGCAATTAGCACATTCATGTTCAGATTTGCTTGGTGAAGCCACATACGTTTTAGATTTTGCGGATCAATATTATGGGCCTCGCATTGATCTTTAATGAGGCGGGCTACCATGGGGACTACCTCTTTAAAGACGCTACGCCCATTTTGCGTAAATAGCTTATCCGTGAGTCCCATCTTGCCGCGCTCGCTATTAAGCCCGTCATCCTCAGGCGCGCAGTGATTAAGAAAGCCAAAATTATTGCGGATATTATTTGAGAACTGTGTGACGAGTTTAGAGCCGATAATTTCCCAGTGGTTTTTAGGCGCAATATCGTCGGATTCGACAAGCAAGGCGGTCGCCACATCTCCGAATATGAAATGCGCGTCTCGGTCTTTAAAATTCAAATGTGCGGTGCAGATTTCTGGATTGACCACCAGCACTGACTTGGCTTGTCCGCCCATAATCAGCCCGCGCGCCGTCTCTATACCAAAGGTGGCCGAAGAGCAGGCGACATTCATATCAAAGGCAAAACCCGAAGTGCGCAGTAGGCTTTGGACTTCCACGGCAATGGCGGGGTATCCGCGTTGTAAGTTCGAGCAGGCCACAATTACCGCGCCGACATCTTCGGGCGCGCGCCCTGCGGATTCAAGCGCGCCTCGTGCCGCATTGGCTGCGATTTCAGCCAAAATGCTAGGCTCATCATCTGGGCGGGCAGGAATGCGCGGGGCCATAATATTTGGATCTAAAATAGGCTCTTTTGAAATCACATAGCGTGATTTAACACCGCTCGCCTTTTCAATGAAACCCGCATCAGAATAGGTCATGGCGTATTTTTCACCCGCCTCTATCGCAGCCGCGTTCTCCGCATTCCATTTATCGGCATAGGCATTAAAGCTCTCGACCAATTCTTCATTGGAAATGGAGTCTTTTGGGGTCCAAAGACCCGTTGAGCTGATAACTGCTTTCATAATTTCCCCTGCCAAGCCCTTCATTTATATCTTAGGTCGATAATCCATAGGTCATTCTGCTTTTCCCGGGTTTGGGAATAAAAATCAGTTTATTTTTGCGCCAAGGTGTTGGAATATAAGAAGTGGTAATGGAGCAGTGATACAGCCAGAGGATAATATCGAGACAGCTGTCAAGCAAGTGCCTGATAACAACTGGTTTGCAGTCATCAGGACCGGAGGCTTTGTGATCGTTGAATTCATCAAGAACCCGTATAAGACGTTTCTTGTTAATCCATGGGAAGGATTTGGGC
>CALKIX010000059.1 GCA_937995665.1 uncultured Hellea sp.
AATGATATTGATGTCTAAAACATAGCCAAGACAAAAGAATAAAGCCGCCTCTCCGAAAGGAAAGACGGCTTTTTTATTGATTAAGTTTGGAAAACTTAGCTTAGAGCACTTTACCCATCTGCGCGATGCCGTCTTTGACGAGGGCCGCGTGGTCGGAAGTTTTCGTGCCTGAGCGGATCATTTTTTCAGCCGCTTCAAGTGCCATATCCGCCGCTTTAGATTTCACATCCGCCATAGCTTTCGCTTCAGCATTTGCAATCTTGGCTTCGGCTTGGGCTGCGCGGCGCTCTAGGCGCTCTGCCAAGTCCTTACGCGCATTAGCCGCCATGGCTTCTGCATCGATGCGGGCTTGCTTCACAATATCCTCAGCCTGAGCTTCAGCTTCTTTTTGCTGACGCTGATAAGAGGCGAGCAAAGTTTGTGCTTCTTCGCGCAAGCGGCGCGCTTCGTCGAGTTCTTCGCGAATATTGTCTGCACGCGCATCAAGTGCACCCGCAATTTTTTTGTGAACGCCGAAATAAGCGAGCATAAGGAGGAAAAGAACAACAGCTAGGAAAACCCAGATTGTTGCGCTTGCGGGATCGAAATCAAAATGCATTCATTCTCTCCTAGTTCAGCGCTTTTTTGACAGTGGCCAAAGTTGGCCTCTTGCCTGTTAGCGCTTCAACAGCGGCTTGCGCTGCGTCTGCCGCCACAGATTCGATATTGGCCATAGCTTTGTCGCGTATGGCGCCAATGCGCTGCTCTGCTGCTTCGGCTGCTTTCGCTGCTTCTGCATCTGCTGCGTCAACTTCAGTTTTAATCTCAGCGTCTACAGCTTGGCGTGTTGATTCTGATACATTGTGAGCCTTGGCTTTGGCATCAGCCAGAGCACGCTCATAAGATTTCTCAGCTTCTTCCGCTTCGCGTTGCATGCGTGAAGCTGCATCTAAATCATCGGCTATACGAGAGCTACGCTCTTCAATTGTCCCGCCAATGCGAGGCAAAAAGACCTTGGCGAGCAGAAGATATAAGATGCCGAAGGTCAGCAAGAGCCAGAAGATCTGGGTTGCGAAATATGTCGGATCAAAGGGCGGGAACGCCGCTTCTGCACCATGGGCATCGCCATACTCACCGCCATGCGCGCCAGAAGGCGCTGCGGCGGCAAGAATGAGACCCGTAAGTGTCATCGCGTTTAACATTGCGATACCTTTTTAAAGTTGGTTATAATCTAGACCACGAAAAGGAGTAGAATGGCGACGAGCAATGAGAAGATACCCATAGCTTCTGTCACGGCGAAACCAAAGATAAGGTTTGAGAATTGACCCTGGGCAGCAGACGGGTTGCGAAGTGCACCTGACAAATACTGACCAAAGAGGTTACCCACACCGATACCTGCACCTGCCATACCTAGACATGCGAGGCCTGCGCCTATAAATTTTGCTGCTTCTGCTTCCATGATGATCTCCTATAGAAAAGCGTTTATTTGCAGTTAGTGATGTCCCGGATGCAAGGCATCCGAAAGATAGATACAGGTCAATAGCGCAAAAACATAAGCTTGCACAAATGAGACCAAAAATTCCAGCGGTGTTAGCGCGAAAGTCATAAGGAACGGCAGGATACCCGCCAGTGAGCCGCCAACCAGGCCAAAAGCGCCGACAAGCATGATACAGAAGCCCGCAAAGACTTTAATCATGATGTGTCCCGCCATAATGTTCGCCCAAAGACGGATAGAATGACTGAGCGGGCGTGAGAAAAATGAAATGATTTCGAGCAGGCAAACAAATGGTTTCACGGCCATAGGCACATCTGGCCAGAAAAGCTTTAAAAACCCAAAGCCATTTTTATATACGCCGTAAATAATGACGAGGAAGAAGACCATTAAGGCCAAAACCATGGTCACAACGATATGAGACGTTGTTGTAAAGAAGAAAGGGATCATACCCAGTAAGTTTGCAAATAAAATGTAGAGAAAGAGAGCGAAAACAAAGGGGAAGAACTTCATGCCTTCTTTGCCCGCCGCAGAGCGCAGCATATCTGCTACAAATTCATAAGACACCTCCACAAGTGATTGCGCGCGTCCTGGGATGAGAGATTTTTTGGAAGACAAAAGAAGCCAGAGGGAGATCAAAGCCACTGAGACAACCATCATCAGCGCCGAGTTTGTAAAGCTGATATCGTATTTGCCGATTTTCAGCTCAGCCAATTTGTGAATCTCAAATTGGGCAATGGGGTCAAGACCTGCAGCGATCATTTTCAATCCTCGTCAAGTTCAGGCGGTAAATCTACGCCTGAGCCATCCATTCCTTCTTTAGCCGCGCGTATCACGTTTAAAACGCCCGCGCTAAACCCTAAAATTATTCCAACCAATAAGCCCCAAGGCGATGTGCCGACATATTTATCGAGCATATAACCCGCAAATGCACCTACTATCACAGCCGCAGAAAACTCACTGGCATATTTTAAACCTGCCCCCATGCCAGATCTATCATTTGGAGTAAAATCGACTTCCTGCGCCTTTTTAGCGGTTTTCAGCTTCTCGCCGAGGGCCTCTAAAGCTGCGCGATTATTGTCAGAATTTGTTCCATTTGAGTTAGACATAATTACAAGCTCGTTGCTCTCATAGAATCTTAAAATAAAACCCTCTAAAAGCGGGCGGAACCTAGCCAGTAGGGGGGGCGAAGTCAACTCAATCTCTTTGGCGCTAAGCAACTGAAATTAATGAGTTTTATTTAAATTTAGCGCCCTGCGACAATCTGTGCAGAGTTTTCGCAGCTTAATGCGTTGCGACGAGCTTCTCGGCTGCGCCCAATTCGATGGAAAGCAGCTGAGAGACGCCTTGTTCAGCCATTGTCACCCCAAAAAGGCGGTCCATACGGCTCATTGTCACAGCATTATGGGTGATTGTGATGAATTTCGTCTTGGTTTGCTTGACCATTTCGTCCAGCAGGTTGCAATAGCGCGCAACATTGGCATCATCGAGCGGGGCGTCAACTTCGTCGAGCACACAAATTGGCGCAGGATTTGATAAAAAGACCGCAAAGATAAGCGCTGTGGCTGTTAAAGCTTGCTCCCCGCCGGACATTAAGCTCATTGAGCCGAGCTTCTTGCCGGGCGGGCTGACCATGACTTCAAGGCCCGCTTCAAGCGGATCATCAGATTCTGTGAGGGCCAGCGAAGCTTCTCCGCCGCCAAATAGCGTTGTAAATAGGCGTCCAAAATGTCCATTGACCGTATCAAAGGCCTTTAGCAAGCGCTGGCGGCCTTCAGTATTGAGCTCATCAATGCCCTCACGCAGACGCGCAATAGCCGCTTCGAGGTCTTGGCGCTCATCATTCATAGCGGCAAGGCGCTCTTCTTGCTCAACCGCTTCTTCATCTGCGCGCAGATTAACGCCGCCCATTTTCTCACGCTCTTTAGACAGGCGCTCGAGCTTACGCTCAATATCATGTTCGGACAGGCCAGACTCGGGGCTCAGCTCGCCTAAGTGAGATTTAAGCTCGGATGGCTCACATTGCAGCGTTTCGTTAATGCGCGCCTTTGTTTCTGTTATGCGTTCTTGTGCTGCGGCTTGGCGGGCCTGGGCTGCAGCGCGGGCTTCGCGTGCGGCACCATGCGCTGTCTCGGCTTCGCGGGCGGCAATATCAGCTTCGCGGTGTGCGCTCTCGGCGCTGGCCAGCAAATCGGCGGCGCTGGTGCGGCGCGCTTCGGCAGCGCTGAGTTCAGCAAATAAAGTGTTGCGGCGCTCTTCAAATTGGTCGGGGCCATCTGTGGCAGCTGTCAGTGAAAGCTTTGCGGCATCTTGGCGGCCTTGCAAGCTACTCACGCGAGCTCCAGCCGTTTCAGAGCGGCGCGCCCAATCGCGCCGTTCTTTTTCAACGGCGGCAAGGCGGATAGCACGGGCCTCAGATTCGTTTTTTAGGCTGCGATAATGTCCGCTGGCTTCATCGGCGCGGTAGCGCGCCTCGCTAAGCTCTTCGGAGAGTACATTTTGACGCCCTGTGAAATCTTCGCCGCCTTCAAGGCTTTGCACAAGCGCTTGGGCTGCGCCTCTTTGTGTTTCTAGTTCTGTAATCTCGCGGGCGAGGCGTTCCAGACGATCTTCGAGGGATGTCTTTTGCGCAGATTCGCGCGCTACATCTGTTTCATATTGCGCAAGGGCGGCTTGAGCGGCGCGGTCGCGGCGCTCTAGGTCCGGCAAGGCTTTGCGCGCCTCGCGCGCGCTGTCTTTGGCCGTGTTACGGGCCTGCCGCGCGGCTTCAAATTCGGCCTCTGCTTGGCTGACTTTGCCTTCGGCCACTGTAATTTCAGCGGCCAAATCAGCAAGGCGGTTTTGCTGCTTTAGCTTAATGGCGGCAGAGGTCTCTGCGCCAGCGGCGACTTCAAAACCATCCCAGCGTGCAACTTGGCCGTCTTGGGTGACAAGGCGCTGACCGGGTTTGAGGGCGGCGGTGAGCGCGGCAATATCTGAACTTGCTACAACACCAATTTGCGAGAGGCGTGCATCAAGTTCTTTGGGCGCTTTCACAAGTTCAGATAGCGGCTTGGCTCCGTTTGGCAAGGCTTGGGAAGGGGCCCGTGCGCCGTTCCAACGCAATGTGGCATCTCCGCCAATCGCGGCGTCAAGATCCTCGCCAAGTACGGCGGCGAGGGCCTGCTCATAGCCTTTATTTACATCGAGGAGCGAAATCGCAGTTGTCCAGTCGGACTGATCCCCGCGCGAAACAACGCGCTCGAGGGCGGATTGCTCAGCTGTGAGTTTTGACAAGACCTGTTTGGTATCGGCCAAGGACTCGCGCGCCTCTTGGTCGCTTTGTTCTATCTCAGCTGCGGCAGCGACTAGTTGTTGTTCATGCTCGCGCGCGGATTCAAGCGCGGCAAGGGCTTCGCTGGCCCCGGCTGCAAAGAGATTGGCAGAGCTGCCATCAGTGACGTCTAGGCTCGCAAGCTTAGTCTTGGTGCTCTCTTGCTCATCATTAAGGCGCGTGAGGCGCTGATTGGCTTGGCTCAGCTCGCGGGCCGCAGATTCGCGGCGGGCATTTTGATCGGCGGCCTTGCGGGTTAGCTCATTATATTCAGACTCTAGCGCGGTTCTCGCTTCAATGGCGGCCTTGGCATCATCAGCGGCCGCGTCCAGCGCTGCGCTCGTATCTTTAATGGCACTTAGTTTGTCAAATTCAGCCACAAGAAGCGCTTCGGCTTCGGCGGCATCTTCGACAATGCCGGTTTCGCGCGCAATATCAGCGGTGAGCTGTTCTATCTGCGCCTTTAATTTATTGATTTCGCTATTGGCAGCGTGCTCATCTTGCTCAAGCGCATCTTTAGCAGCGTTGAGCCGGCCAAGGACAGCGGCGGCGATGATTTGCTCTTCGCGCTTTGGCTCGAGAAGCTCAGCTAACTCGGAAACTTGACGAGTGAGTTCTGAAGCTTTGGTCGCCGTATCTGCGACTTGGTTCTCGCAGGCTTTGAGCGCTTCGTCCGCGCCGGCAAGCGTATCAAGCGCGCCGACCCAGCGTTTTAACCAAAGCAGGGCTTTATATTCGTGAATTTCGCCTGCAAGGCGCTTATAGCGGGCGGCTTGGCGAGACTGGCGGCGCAGGGATAAAAGCTGGCTTTCAATCTGGCCCAAAATATCATCAAGGCGGGACAGGTTCGTTTCAGCAGCCCGCAGGCGAAGCTCGGCTTCGTGGCGGCGCGTATGCAATCCTGAAATACCTGCTGCTTCTTCGAGGATGCGGCGGCGGTTTGACGGCTTGGCCGCTATCAGTTCATTAATTTGGCCTTGGCGGACAAGGGCCGGCGAGTTTGCGCCCGTGCTGGCATCGGCAAAGAGCAAGTGTACATCTTTGGCCCGCACAGTCTTATTATTGACTTTATAGGTCGAGCCTTTGCCCTTTGTAATGATACGCGTGACCTCGAGTGTGTCATCCTCATTAAAGATAGGCGGGGCAATGCGCGCGCTATTATCAATGGTGAGGGTGACATGGGCTTGGTTGCGGCCAGGGCGCTGCTTGGTGCCCGCAAAGATAACATCATCCATTGCCGCGCCGCGCATGGCTTTGGCAGAATTAGCCCCCATGACCCAGCGTATGGCTTCGAGCAGGTTAGACTTGCCGCACCCATTGGGGCCAACAACACCCGTTAGACCTGGCTGAATAATAAAATCAGTCGGCTCGACGAAGGATTTAAATCCCGTCAGCTTTATCTGATTAAATATTAGCGAACCCATGGTTGAATATTCCTACTATTCTTCAGCTTCGAGTGCTTCTGGCGCTGCGCGCTCTGGAATAGGCTCGCCCAAAAGCGGGAGAATAATGTCTTCGATTTCTTCAAGCTTATAGACTTTCTCTTTCGTGCCATTGATGAAGAAGCTCGGTGTTCCCGTTACGCCTGCATCAAGCCCGCCCTCAACAACGGCTTTATAGGCCGCGCGTGTGTCCTCATCTGTCATACAAGCGAGGAACTCTTCTTCGCTAAGGCCCGCCGATTTTGCCACGCTAATATAGGCTTCGCGGGCTTGGCCCTTACCGGCCATTTCAAAAATCTGCTTTTGGCGTTCAAATTGAAGGCTAATATTTTCAAAATACTTTTCCTCATCCGCGCATTCCGCAATCAGGTGCCCTGCATCGGCAAGTTCTTGCGGGCTGGTTGGAAAAGGACGAAAAACATAGAGAACTTTGCCCGTATCGATATATTTCTTCTTAAACTCTGGATAGACCGTGCTGTGCCAATTGGCGCAGTGGCCGCAGACAATAGAGGCATATTCCACTATGGTGACTGCGGCATCAATATTACCAGTCTTATGGTCTGTGGCTGTGATATAAGGATTAGCCGCTGCGCTTTGAGCGGGCGCGTCGGTTTTGGCGCTATCATCAGAGCTGCCCCCGCAAGCGACTAGCGCCACTGAGGCGGCGGCTGTTAAAAGAAGTCCGCGGAGCGAATCGATTTTAAAAGGGCTGGTCATAATCAGAAGTCTCGCAATTTATCAAAAGATAGCAAGACCTCTGTAAAGGTTTTGTTAAGGTGTTAATATGCCCAAATCATGGCCTTTTGTGGATAAATTCTACCTTTTTAAGGGCGCGCAAAACACATGGCCACGGCTTCGCCGCCGCCAATGCAAAGACTCGCCACGCCTTTTTTCGCGTCGCGCTTCTCCATTTCGGCGATCAAAGTCGTAATGATACGCGTGCCAGACGCGCCAATGGGGTGTCCTAAAACGCAGCCCCCGCCATTCACATTGACAATATCATGCTCAAGTCCAAGCTCTTGCATGGCGATTAGAGGCACAACGGCAAAGGCTTCGTTGATTTCCCAAAGGTCAACATCCGCCGCTTTCCATCCGGCTTTATCCAAAGCCTTATTCATGGCGTGGACCGGCGCCGTGGTGAAATAAGCAGGTTCATGGGCATGCGCGGCATGAGAGACGATTTCGGCCAAGATTTTGTGCCCACCTTTTTCAGCGTCTGATTTGCGCATCATGACAAGCGCCGCGGCGCCGTCATTGATTGAGCTGGCATTGGCCGCTGTGACGGTGCCCTCTTTCGTAAAGACAGGGCGAAGGCTCGGTATTTTCTCAGGACGTGCATTTTTTGGGCCTTCATCCTCAGTGACAACTGTGTCACCTTTGCGGCCCTTGACCGTTACGGGCGTAAGTTCACGCTCAAACGCGCCGCGGTCTTGGGCAGCTTTCGCGCGGGCAACAGATTCAATCGCATAGGCATCTTGGGCTTCGCGGGTGAACTGATATTCCTCGGCAATCATATCGGCGAATACACCCATGGCATTCCCTTCATAAGCGTCGGTAAGACCGTCATACATCATAGAGTCGATCATTTTCGTATCTCCCATACGTGCACCGCCCCTCGCGTTTGGCATGAGGTAAGGCGCGATGGTCATATTTTCCATGCCGCCTGCAACACCAAGATCAACAGAGCCCGCTTTTAGCGCGTCATGCAGCATTATCGCGGCCTGCATGCCGCTGCCGCACATTTTATTCACCGTGGTCGCTTCGCAGTGCTTGGATAGCCCTGCATAAATCGCCGCTTGTCGCGCCGGCGCTTGGCCTTGGCCCGCAGGCAGGACACAGCCCATTATAGTCTGCTCAACTTTGTCTGCGTCAACGCCCGCCTCTGCCACAGCAGCTTTGATGGCGGCCGCGCCTAGTTGCGGTGCGGAGACAGTGCTAAACGCGCCTTGAAATGCACCCATAGGTGTGCGGGCAAGGCCAATGATAACGATGGGGTCAGACATATTAATTCTCTTCCTGTTTACGCGCCATTTTGGCTTCGCGGATAATTCGGGACTTTTCTTTGCGGGCTTCATCAAGACGCCGCGATGCCTCACGGTTTTTCTTTATCGCCACAATAAGAAGAATAACGCCCAATATAACAGCAATTAAAATATAAACATTATCAAGAGGCGGCGGCAGGGCGTTCATAAATCATCTCATAATTTCAAGCACAAAAAAGCTCGCCTCTAATGTAAG
>CALKIX010000060.1 GCA_937995665.1 uncultured Hellea sp.
AGCAAATATGTCAAAGAGATTTTGCCGATCATCAAACAATATATGGGCAACATCCTCCCCGCCGCGACTATGGTCGTTGCCGGCATGGTCGACGAGAAGATGAAAGTCGAGGTTGAAGTGACGGCGTTTAAAGGCGGGTAGTGAACTCAACCCCCTCATATCCGTTCACCCCGTTGAAAAACGGGGTCCATCACTCCAAGGGCTTCTCTTGGGGTGATAGCAGGAGATGGGTTCTGTCTCTTGTGTTTGCAAGCAAACATACGGACGGGATGATTGGAAGCTTTGATGAAAAGTCATAAAGAGAAAGCAAAGTAATGCTAAAAATAAATAACCTATCGGCCGCTGTTGATGATGGCCAAAAACAAATCCTGAGCGGGCTTTCACTCGAAGTGCCTGCGGGAGAAGTTCATGCGATTATGGGGCCCAATGGCGCTGGGAAATCGACGCTCTCTTATGTGCTGACGGGCCGTGATGGCTATGAGGTCACGGGCGGCGACGTTAGCTTGAACGGTAAAGATTTGCTCGAGATGGACCCCGAAGAGCGCGCGGCAGCGGGGGTGTTTTTATCCTTCCAATATCCGCTCGAAATTCCAGGCGTGCCGACCATGACATTCCTTAAGACGGCACTGAACGCGCAGCGCAAAGCACGCGGCGAGGAAGAAATGAAAGCGCCAGAGTTCTTAAAGAAATCTCGCGCGCTGGCCGCTGAGCTTAAGATGAAGCCAGAAATGCTAAAGCGCCCGCTTAATGTCGGTTTTTCAGGCGGCGAGAAAAAGCGCATGGAAATCTTTCAAATGATGATGCTCGAGCCAAATTTCATCGTCATGGACGAGACCGATAGCGGCCTTGATGTTGACGCGCTGCGCATTGTCGCAGACGGCGTGAATAAGCTGCGCTCCCCTGAACGCGGCATGCTGATTATCACTCATTATCAGCGCTTGCTCGATTATATCGTGCCTGACGCGGTGCACGTGCTCGCGGGCGGTAAAATCGCGGCGAGCGGAGATGCTGACTTTGCCAAGAAACTCGAAGCCGAAGGCTATGACGCCTATGCCGCTTGATCTAAATACCCTCCCCACACGCCGTGATGAGGCGTGGAAGTGGACGGATGTGCGCGCCGTTGCCAAAGAAGACCGTGGCGGGCTATCTGCCGCTGGATTGCCAAAGTTCACCTTGCCAGATGGCGTGAGCATTAGCGAAGCCAGTGATGGCGCCTCGCAAACCGATACGCCTATGGCGAGCCTTGCGCGTAGTATTAGCGGCGCGGTCTGGACGGTCACTGTGCCCGAAGGTTTTAACGCGAAAGACCCCCTTGTTATTGAAGGCCTAAGCCGTGGTCATATCCGAATTCATCTGGTGCTCGGTAAAGGCGCGTCTCTGTCTGTGATTGAACATCATGCGGGCGATGCCAGCAGCTTTGTCAATCTGGATATGGTGATAGACCTAAGCGAGGGCGCAAGCATTGAGCGTGCTATTATCCATGATGATCCTGAGAGCTGCCTGCGGGTCGCGACCACCCATATTACGGCGTGGGCAGGGGCCAAGATAAATCAATATGCGCTCTCCTTTGGCGGGGATTTATCCCGCCTTGAAACGCGCGTGGCCGTTATGGGCAAAGAGGTCGAAGCCGTGCTGAACGGCGCTTATCTGCTTGGCGCGAAACGCCATGTCGATATGACCAGCTATATTGATTTGGCCGTCCCGCATTGCACCATTCGCCAAGCCGTAAAAGGTGTGGTGAAAGACAAAGCGCGCGGCGTGTTCCAAGGCAAGTTCCATGTCCGCCGCCCCGCTCAGAACACAGATGCAGAGATGCGCCATGACGCGCTTATGCTCTCCGATACGGCGGAAATTCGCTCCAAGCCAGAGCTTGAGATTTACGCCGATGATGTGGCCTGCGCACATGGCAATACGATAGGCCAGCTCGATGAGAGCGCGCTCTTTTATATGCGTCAGCGCGGTATTCCTGTGGCTCAAGCACGGGCATTGCTTACCGAAGCCTTCGTCGCCGATGTCTTTGACGATATGAGCGATGAGCCGCTGCAAGAGAGCGTGCTCGGCAAAATCCGTGAGTGGCTCGGGGCTTAGAATGAGTTCCAGCACGCTCTCCATAATCATCCTTGTCGCCACGGTAATTTATTTCGTTGTCTCGAAATCTGCGCGCCGTGCGGGCCGAGAAAACCCATCGCTTATCCTGTTGAGCCGTCTCATGGGCGTGCTCATTCTAGGACTGACCCTGTATTATTTTAGCCTGAGGCTTACTGCTTAATGACCTTTAACATTGACGAAATTCGGGCGCAGTTCCCCATTCTCTCGCGCGAGATAAATGGCAAGCCTTTGGCTTATCTGGATAATGCGGCCTCTGCGCAAAAGCCGCGCGCGGTGATTGACGCTATGACCCACCAAATGAGCCATAGCTTTGCCAATGTGCACCGCGGGCTGCATACGATGGCCAATGAAACCACGGAAGAGTTTGAGGGCGCGCGGGCGAAAGTGGCCAAGCTACTCGGCGCCCCTGATGCGTCTAATATTGTTTTCACGAAGGGCGCGAGCGAAGCGTTAAACCTCGCCGCTTATGGCCTCGCGGGCGAAATAGAGGCGGGGGACGAGATTATCCTCACCCAGATGGAGCACCATTCCAATATCGTGCCGTGGCATTTCCTGCGCGAGCGCTACGGCGCTGTGATTAAGTTCATCCCCGTTACCGAACGCGGCGAACTGGATATGGACGCCTATAAAGCTATGCTCGGGCCAAAGACCAAGATTGTCTCTGTCGTCTATATGTCCAATGTTTTGGGCACGGTGAACCCCGTCAAAGAAATCGGGAAATGGGCCCACGGCGCGGGCGCGACCTTTATTGTCGACGGTACGCAGGCCGTGGTGCATCGCCGCGTGGATGTTGTCGATATTGACGCTGATCTTTTCTGCATGACAGGGCATAAATTATACGGGCCAACAGGCATTGGCGCGCTTTACGGCAAGGCTGAAATCTTGGACCGTATGCAGCCCTTTAATGGCGGCGGCGAGATGATTGAAGACGTGTATGAAACGCACGTGACCTATAATGACGCGCCCCATAAATTCGAAGCGGGTACGCCCCCCATCCTACAAGCCATAGGGCTAGGCGCGGCGATTGACTGGCTTTCCCAGTATGACAGCGGCGCCATTCATCAGCACGAAATGGCGGTCTATCACCACGCGCTAGACGGTCTGCGCGATATTGACGGCTTTGAGCTGATTGGCGACGCACCAGAGAAGGGCGCTGTGCTCGCCTTTAACCTGAAAGGCGCCCATGCCCATGATGTGGCGCAAATATTGGATAAATACGGCGTAGCGGTGCGCGCGGGACAGCACTGCACCCAGCCGCTGATGGAAGCGCGCGGCATTCATTCCACCGCGCGGGCCAGCTTTGGCATTTACAATACTTTGGACGAAGCAGACCGCTTAGTGCACGCCGTGAAAAAGGCAGCTACTTTTTTATCCTAGATATGATACTATATAGATAGAGCTATGACAGATATGACTGACAGACAAAGACAAGCCGAAGCGATGGCCAATGCGCAAATTCCGGGGCTAGACTCCCATAAGGAGGAGCCGACCGCTGCTGCACCAAAGGTCGAGCGCGACGTGATTGATATGTCCGGCGCGCCCGCAGAGCCGCCCACGGATTTGGAGCTCGACCGTATTACGGGCGATGTTATCCGCGCGCTTAAATCTGTCTATGATCCCGAAATCCCGACCGATATTTACGAGCTTGGCTTGATATACAAAGTCGAGCTGGAAGATGACCGCACGCTAAAAATTGACATGACACTCACCGCGCCGGGCTGCCCTGTGGCGGGCGAAATGCCAGAATGGGTGCGCGAGGCGTGTCAGCAAGTCGAAGGCGTGCGCCGCGTCGAAGTCAATATGACCTTCGAGCCGCCCTGGACCCCAGACCGCATGAGCGACGAAGCGCGCTTAGAATTGAATATGCTATGACAACATCAACCAGAACCCGCCGGCCTCGCCCCAAACTCGTCACCTTAACGGATGCTGCTGCGGCGCGCGTGAGTGAAATCCTGTCTGAACGCGGGGAGGGTTATCTTCGTGTGGGCGTGACAAATGGCGGCTGTGCGGGGATGGAATATCTCATGGATTATGTCTCAGAGCCCGCCAAATTTGACGAAGTCGTCGAAGATAATGGCGTGCAAATCGTGGTTGATGCCAAGGCCGTGCTTTTCATCCTTGGCTCTGTAGTGGATTATGAGGTCGATGTGATGTCGTCCAAATTTACGTTCAAGAACCCAAACCAGACGGATGCTTGCGGCTGCGGGGAGTCTGTGACCATCGTTCCGGCTGCATTTTAGTTTTCAAGAAAAAACGTGCTGAATTAGGGCTTTAGGGCCAAGACTTAAATGGCCGCTTTATG
>CALKIX010000061.1 GCA_937995665.1 uncultured Hellea sp.
CGCGACAGGCTCAATGGCCGTGCGCGGCGACCGAGCCCATTATTTTGCCGATTTGCTGGCTAATATATTTGTCATTATTGGCCTACTCTTATCCGCCTATACGCCTTTCATCTGGGCGGATGCGGCGGTGGGCGGCCTGCTTGCCCTTTGGCTGCTTTGGACAGCTTACCGCGTGGCCAAGCTCGCCTGGGCGCAGCTTATGGATATGGAGCTTAATAGTGAAGAGCGCGCGCTCATTACGCGGCTGGCGGGCCAAGATCCCGCCGTGAAAGCCGTGCATGATTTGCGCACCCGCGCCTCTGGCCCTCATATCCACATACAGATGCGCCTAGATTTGGACGAGAATGTCAGCCTTGCTGATAGTCACGACATTATATTAGCAGCGGAGAAACGCCTCATGGCCGCTTTTCAGGCTGCGGATATTTTGATCTACCCTCATCCGGCGGGCTGCACCCATAATCACGGCAATACACGCTTCCAATTGGTGTCCGCGAAAACTTAGCCGTAGTTAACAGTTCATTACCTAACTTTTCTTAACCTAGTCCAATGCGTACGCTTTACCACTTTCCCTTGGACCCCGCGTCCCGGCAAGCCCGCATTGCCTTAGCTGAAAAAAAGCTCAAGGTGAAGCTGGAGCATGTAGACCCTTGGAATCCAGACCCCGCCTTTTTAGAGCTGGCCGCTGAGGGCGTCCCCCCCACATTGATGGATGTTGTGCCAGGCCGTAAAATTTATATCACAGGGGCGCGGGCGATTTGCGAATATGCCAATGATGGCTCTCCGCGCAGGCCGCTATTGCCAGAAGACCGTCTTGAGCGCGCAGAAGCGCGCCGCATCGCCAGCTGGTTTGACCTTAAATTCTCCGCCGAAGTTAATGCCTATATCCTGCATGAAAAAATTGAAAAAAGCCTTACAGGGGGCGAAGCGGCTGACCCCGCAATTTTGCGCGAAGGGCGAGAGCATCTAAACTTTCACCTAAGCTATATTAGCTGGCTCCTCGAACAGCGCGACCACCTCGCCTGCAAAGATTTCACGCTCGCTGACATTGCGGGAGCTGCCAATATATCATGCCTTGATTTTCTCGGCGAAATTTCTTGGAGAGACTGGCCCCGTATTCAAGAATGGTATCAGCGGATTAAATCTCGCCCCGCGGTGCAGCCTCTTCTAGATGATCGTATTGCCGGCCTGCGCCCGCCGCGTCATTATCGTGATTTGGATTTTTAATATGGCGGCCTATAAATGAGCGGGCTGAGTAAAGCCGTTTTAAAGCGCTGCCAAGCACTCGGTTTTGCCGTGCCACGCATTGTTGATTTAGACCAATTCGGGCCCGAGGCGGGCCTAGGCCTTAAAAGCTATATCGAAAAAGGGCACCACGCCAGCATGAGCTGGATACCCGAAACGCAAGATCGGCGCGCCCACCCCCAAGCCTTATGGCCCGAAGCCCAAAGCGCAATAGTCTTAGGGCTTAATTATGGGCCAGAGACAGACCCGCTCATCACCTTAGAGCAGCCAGAGTTGGCCACTATCTCCGTATATGCTCGCAATAAAGATTATCATGGCCTCATAAAAGGACGCTTAAAGGAAATTGCTGGGCTTATCGCGCGCGACACGCAGGCCGATGTAAAAGTCTTTGTCGATACAGCCCCGCTTATGGAAAAACCGCTCGCTGCGGCGGCGGGACTTGGCTGGCAAGGCAAACACACAAACCTCGTCAGCCGCGAATTTGGATCATGGCTATTTCTTGGTGTTATCCTAAGCGCCGCCCCGCTAACGCCTGACCCAGCGGAGACCGATCATTGTGGCTCATGCACGGCCTGTCTGGATATATGTCCAACAAAGGCCTTTCCCAAGCCCTATCAAATTGATGCGGGCAAATGTATTTCCTACCTAACAATTGAGCATAAAGGACCGATCGACCCCCCGCTCCGTGAAAAGCTAGGCAATCACATATATGGCTGTGATGACTGCCTCTCTGTCTGTCCTTGGAATAAATACGCGCAGCAAGCTGCTGAGCAAAAGCTCATCGCGCGAGACGATTTAAACGCACCCAGCCTGGCCGAACTCGCCAAACTCAGCGCGGAAGAATTTCGCAAATTTTTCTCAGGCTCCCCCATAAAGCGCATTGGCCATACGCGCTTTTTACGTAATGTTCTCTATGCCATGGGCAATAGTGCAAGGCCCGAGCTAGCCCACGCCGCCAAAGCTTATATCAACGCCGCCGATCCAACAGTAAGAGACGCCGCCAAATGGGCCCTGAAGCGGTTGTCGGAGCCTTAGGCCCTAGAGAAAATTTGAATTGCATATTTTTAAAAAGCAATTACATATTAAGGTACACTTTGGGATGAGTACTATATATGAAAGAGCACGGCCGGCTGCAGAAGCAGGCACGGGTGGGGAGTGCGCGAAATATAAAGATAGATAAAGTCCAGCGCATTGTGTGCGCTTTGATGTTGATTTTTTTTTCAATAGCTTTGGTCTGGTCACTATCTGAAACAATATTTAAACTATCAGCCTGCATCGCAGCTCTCAGCCTTGCCTATGCTTGCCTGCGCCTTATGGCGTGCCTAACGCCCAAGCCAAAATCAAATGAAGGTTCCAGATCAAATTCAGAGCCGCAGATTTGGCCTTATTATACGGTCTTAATTCCCCTCTTTCGAGAGGCCCATATGGTTAAGCCTTTAATGACTGCGCTCAGCAAGATTGATTACCCTGAAGACCGCCTTGAGATTTTTATGATTTGTGAAGCTTGCGATCCTGCCACGGTGATTGCGGTTCGCCGTCATATGCGCCCGCCTTTCAAGCTGATTATTGCCCCGCCCATTATTCCCGGCGAAGAGCCGCAAACAAAACCGCGCGCGCTCAACATAGCGCTTGCAAGGGCCAATGGCGCCTTCGTGACAATCTATGATGCAGAAGATAGCCCTGACCCAGCCCAGCTTAAAACCGCCGTTAGACAATTTTTCCACGACCCAAAACTGGGCGCTCTGCAAGCTCCGCTAGATTATGCCAATAGTGATGATAGCTGGATTACAAGGCAATTCACGCTAGAATATGCGGCGCTATTTCATGTCTGGCTCCCCTTTCTCGCTAGCGCCAACCTGCCTTTCCCACTTGGCGGCACAAGCAATCATATGCGGCGCACAGCCATTGACGCGCTCGATATTGGTGGTTGGGACAGCTATAATGTAACCGAGGATGCAGATCTAAGCTGCCGGCTCGCGGCCAATGGTTGGACGCTGGGCTATATTATCCCTCCCACCCAAGAAGAAGCCGTGGCTACATGGCGGGCTTGGCATTATCAGCGCTCGCGCTGGATGAAGGGCTATATGCAAACATGGCTTGTCCATATGCGAGCGCCCTTAGCGCCGGGCGGATGGATGGGTTTTAAACGTTTTTTCACCCTACAGCTTACGGTCGGGCTTACATTATTAAATGCGCTTTTTCATTTGCCTATTTTGCTGACCATTATAGTTTATCATAGCTATATGGCCCTTAGTGGAGAGGCCATGCCTATAGCGGGGCCCTTTTTGCTAAGTCTTATCATCAGCTATGCTGTCGGGATGATGATTGGCGCAGCCGGCGCTTATCGTAGCGGCAAGCCCCACCTTATGCTTTCAGCCTTCACAATGCCTTTTTACTGGATCGCCCTCTTCCCGCCCACTTTACGTGCAGCCTGGGAATTATGGCGCGCGCCTTTCCTCTGGCATAAAACGGAACATGGTGTTATGGCGCCTGCCATTAAACCTACGCAAAGGATGAGCCGCGAACTACGCGAAACTAAATATGACACCCTCTGATGATTTGCTCTTTACTCTTATTGGCCTTGGAGTTTGCACATTGACGGCTATTGTGGCCTTTCGCCGTCATTTTGCCCGCCATGATGAATTTAAGCCGCGCATGGTGCCTTGGATGATTATCAGCCTTGGCGCCATTGCCACAGGCTTTATGTTTCTCGTACACCTAGCCAATATTGCCGGATTTGAAACGGGACGCGGCTAGGCCAGCCCAGAGTATAATCTGAATATAATTTTTGTTAAGTTTACCTTTAAGCCACGTCTGTGTTAACGAGCCATTAGGGATAATTTGGGCATTATAAATTTTGCGCAAGACATAATATTAGACAGAGATGACTGAGAATATCGATCAGAATAATCACGCGGAACAAGAGACGCTTATCACAGTGCCGTCCAGAAAAGACGAGCTGCTTGGCGCGCTCGCCTTGCGCCTTGAGGCATTTCTCAAAATGGAAAATACGCGGATATATCAAAATCGCCGCTTTGGGTTTTTGATGGTGGGTATCGCCGCAATTGCTTTGGCGGGGTTTGCCCTGCCAAAGACCGGTAACGTGGATAAAGATCTTGTCCAAAACGCAGAAACAAAGACAGCCACGCTTGATATTTCGCGCTATGATCTTGCATTTGATATAGCCCCTTCAAACCTCTCTGAAAAAACGATCACGATTAAGTCTGGCGATAATCTTGGCCCGCTATTGCAAGAAAATGGGGTGAGCGGGCCTGAGGCTTATAAAGTCACCCAAGCTTTTGCAAAGCTCTATGACCCGCGCAAAGTCCGCATTGGCCAAAGCTTTAGTCTGCATTTTAATGATGGGACACTCGAGCACCTAACCTTTAAGCCGGGTGTTGAGAAAACCGTTTTTGTCGACCGCGCGGGCGAGGCCTTTAAAGCGCGCGAAGTGGTGGCCGAATTTCGTTATGAAACGCTTTCCATTGAAGCGGCAATTACAAATTCACTTTATGTCGATGCGACAGGCCTTGGCGCGCCTGATAAGGTCGTCGCGCAATTTGCCAATATCTATGAATATTCCGTAGACTTTCAGCGCGACATACAGCCCGGCGATAAATTTGAGATGTTCTTTGAAGTGGCCCGCGATCATAAAGGCGAGATTATCAAAGCCGGCGACCTTCTCTATACGAGCTTTAGCCCGCGTGGAAAGGTCTCGACCTATTATCTGTTTAAGGACAGTAAGGGACGCGAGAATTTTTATGATGAAAAGGGCAAAACCGCTAAGCGTAAATTACGCGCAACGCCTATTAATGGCGCGCGGCTGTCTTCCAGCTTTGGTAAACGCCGTCACCCTATTTTAGGTTACCGCAAAATGCATAGCGGCGTTGATTTTGCTGCGCCCACTGGAACGCCCGTTTTGGCCGCAGGCAGCGGAACGGTCGAACGCGCCAACCGCTATGGCGGCTATGGGAATTATCTGCTCATCCGCCATTCCGATGGTTATAAAACCGCCTATGCGCATCTGAAGGGTTTTGCGCGCGGCATAAAAAAAGGCGCTCATGTCAAGCAGGATCAAGTCGTCGCCTATGTCGGCTCAACGGGCCGCTCAACCGGGCCGCATTTGCATTATGAAGTTCATCATCACGGCAAAAAGATTAATCCGCGTCGCCTCTCGCAGCTGTCTGGTAAACCGCTAAAAAAGTCTGAAATACCAGCTTTTAAAGCCCGCCAAGCCGAGATTGACCAGATGCGAAAAACATCTGAAACAGTGACGCAAAATCTTGCAAGTGCTGCTATGGCTGATGCGGCGCCGCGCTAAGTCGCTTGCAGCCTTGACGCCGCCTATCAGCTAAGCTTTAGTAAGGCGGCAATATATAAAGGACGGGCCCATGAAAAATCTTATCAATTTCTTCTTCTCTTTTGAAAAACTTTTCAAAGAAAAACTTATTGTGCCCTTTTTCTGGCTGGCCATTATTTATTATGGGCTGAAATATTTAACCCAAGCCGTGAGCGGTGTGCATCTTGACCCTCTTAATTTCATTTTAGAGCCTCTCGCATGGTTAGTGAAAATTCTCTTCACCCTTGTGTCTATTCGTATCATCGCCGAGTTGGCTGTCGCGGTCTTCCGCATCAACAACAATCTCTCGCCTGATAAGGGCAAGTCAGAAACGGCTAATATCAATCCGGTAGAAGAAGCGCGCAAAGCGGCCGAAGCCGCAGCCGCGCGCGCCAAAGAAGTCACCAAAAGCGCGAGCGAAAAGGCCAGCGCTGCCACAAAAAGCGCCGTAGATAAAACAAAGACGGCGGCCAGCACTGCCAAAGCCAAAACGACTGATGCAACGGAGGCGACAAAAAAAGCTGTGGCGCCAAAGCCAGCCGCTAAGAAAACCCCTGCGGCAAAGAAAACAGCCAGCGCCAAAAATGCCTCCGCACAAACAAAGAGCAAAACTACTTCTAAAGCTGCGCCGAAAAAACGCGGGCCAAAGACCGGCACAAAAGCCAAACGCGATGCTCAAGGCCGCTTGCTGAAAAAAGATGGAACGCCGCGGGCAAAACCCGGGCCGAAAAAATCTAGCTAAGCGCTAGTCAAATACAAAATAAGTACGCGGGCCTTATTCAGCAGCGTCAATCGTTGTATCTGTTTCTTCTTTGCGGGCGGGAGCCTTACGGCGGCGCTTTGGCTTTTCTTCTACCGCCGCGTCATTATCAGCTTTGGGCTCATCAGAGCTATCTGAGGCTTTTTTAGCCGCAATCTCTTGGCTTTCGTCTTCATTATTATCGTCGGCTTTGGCGCCTTCGGCCTCAGCTTTTTTAGCGCCCTTTACGCGCGGAGGATAGCGGCGGCTTTTGCGGCCCTCTGTTTCTCCCTCGCCTTCGCCGCTATCGCCATTGGCTTTTTGCGAGGCTTGACGCGCGGCTTCGCGCTCTTCTTGCGCGGCTTGCTTGGCCGCTTCCAAAGCGTTCATAAGGCGCAGATAATGTTCCGCGTGTTGGCGCAAATTTTCAGCCTTTACGCGGTTTCCTGCACTTTGAGCATCACGCGCCAGCGCCGTATATTTTTCATATATCGTACTGGCATTGCCACGCACTTTGACGTCCGGCCCATTACTATCCATAGACCGGTTCGGATTATTATTATTGCGATTGTTATTATTATTGCGGTTACGTCCGCGTTGGCGCTTCATGATAGATGTCCTGTTAGCTCCCGAATCATCACCACTTATGTCGTGATAATTATATTTGTAGGGTTTTTGTAAGGAGCGACATTGCTTCGCTTCACTTCACTATGATGATGTTTAGCAAAGCTCGCCCCAAAGGCAAAGGTTTTTATTGGGGTTTATAAACTTTTATCATGCGGTCATGTCCGCAAATGTCAGCTTTGCAAATCCCGCCCTTAAACCCGTTGGCCTCTAAAATCTCTAAAACGCTATCTTTTTGGTCAAATCCAATTTCAAAAAGTGCGGCGCTGCCTTTGGCCATAAAGGGCTTCATTTTGGAAATTATATCGCGGTAAGGGTTAAGGCCGTCTGGCCCGCCGCGTAACGCTACATCAGGATCAAACCCGCTGACCTCTGGATCAAGCTGTGCCATCGCTGTATCAGTTATATAAGGCGGGTTAGACATAATAAGGTCAAAGACGCCTTCGGCCCCGTCAAACCAGCTGCCTTTAATCCAGTCCATTCGAGAAGCAACGCCGAGCTGCTGTGCGTTCTCTTTCGCAATCCCCAGTGCTGCGCTGGAGACATCAACTGCCGTGCCGCTTGCCCTTTCAAGCTCGGCCAAAAGCGTGATGACAATCGCCCCGCTGCCTGTGCCAAGGTCAAGAATGCGCGCCGCGGGATTATCTTTTAAAAGCACCAGAGCTTCGTCTATAAGCATTTCTGTTTCAGGCCGCGGGGAGAGGACATCTTTGCTAATTTTAAAGGGCCTTCCATAAAATTCGCGCGTACCTAAAATATGATCGACGGGCTCATGGGCAAGGCGGCGCGCCGTGAAGGATTGGAAACGCTCACGGGCTTTTGGGCTCAGCGCATCCCTGCTCTGCGCAATCATTTGCGCAGGTGTTAACCCCGCCGCATGGCCGAGCAAAATACGGGCATCCAAATCAGGCGTGGGCAATCCCGCGGCGGCAAATTGCGCCGAGGCGCCCCGCTTAGCATCTTTCAGGGTGAGGCTCATGGCCTCCTTTAACGCGGCGCTTATGAGGCTGCAATAGCGTCTTTAAAGGCTTCAATCATTTGCGGGACTTCGTAAGTCTTATCGATTTTTTTAAGCACCTTTTGATCGTCCATATCCACGAGGACAAGCTGGCCCGTTTTAATCGTGCCGTTCAGATAGGCTGTCACAGCCCCGCCAACGCCTGCCGCTTCGGCTTGGGCGTAAAAATCAGCAGCGTCTTTTTCCGTATAATCCAAAGTCACATAATCAAGCCCAGCAATCGCGCCTAACCCTTGAGCTTCTTTCACTTTGGGATCGAGAATTTTGCAGCTCCCACACCAATCTGCATAGATAAGAACCGCTTTAGTTTTCGCCGCCATGACCTCTGCCGCAGCAGAGACGCTGGCGTCTAGTTTGGGTGCTGAAACGGTTGGGGCGTCAGCGTCAGAACAGGCGATAAGGCCTAAGAATGCGCTCGCCGCAATAATCGTTTTAAATGTCATAATATTCTTCCCATTGAACTGCTTAGCTTAGACCATAGAGCGCTTAGCTCAAAAACAAACTCACTTTGTTGTGACTTTACGGCGTAGATTTTTGGCGGCACGCACAAGCCTGTCTAAATCAGCGGGCGCCGAGAGGCTATGATCACCATTTTTGACCAAAGTATAATCCACATTCTCACTTGTAAGCGCACCGACGATTTTTTGGGAATAGGTCCACGGCACAACTTCATCTTTTGCGCCCTGCAAGATATGGACGGGGCCATCAAAGGGAATAGCCGCGTCCAATATTTGCCGCGCGCGACCATCCTCGATTAAGGCCTTAGAATAGGCATAAGGCTCATCATAATCAGACGGCTCATAGACAATACCGTCCGCCTCAAGCTGACGGCGCGTCTCCTCGCTCCAACTCGCCCAAGTAAGTTTTTCGGTGAAATCTGGCGCGGGCGCAATCAGCAGCAAAGCCTTCACGCGGTCGGGACGATCAAGCGCGGCCAAAAGAGAGGCCCAGCCGCCCATAGACGAGCCGATAAGAATAACCTGCTCGCCCGCAAGCGCGTCCATGACCGTGATGACATCTTGGGCCCAGTGGGAAATAGTGCCGTCAGTAAAGTCGCCGCCGCTTGCCCCATGACCGAAATAATCAAAACGAATAAAGTCTTGGTCTTCCTCTTGCGCCCATTGGTGCAGGTGCTGGGCCTTGCCGCCCTCCATGTCGGACTTCAGCCCCCCGCACCAGATGAAGGTCGGCCCACGGCCTTTATTAATTTTATAAGCTATTTTATCGCCAGATTCAGAAGATAAAAATGCGAGCGGGGCGGAAATGTCCATGCTAAGAAAGCCTTATGAAAGCGGTTAAAATATGAATGTGCTTCAAGTCGTGCCAGAACTCAATGCCGGAGGTGTTGAAGGGACAACAATAGAGATCGCACAAGCTCTGCGGGATGCAGGCCACGGCGCGCATATTGTCAGCGCGGGCGGGCGTATGGAAAGCGCGCTAGGCGATATTGGCGCCGTGCTCCACCGCAGCGATATTGGCTCAAAAAATATTCTGACCGTCCCGCACCGCATTAATTTTCTGCGTCATATTATAAAGCAAAATCGGATTGACATTCTCCATGCCCGCTCACGCGCGCCAGCTTGGCCAGCTTTTTATGCGGCTAAGGCAGAGAAGATACCCTTTGTGACCACCTATCACGGCATTTATAATGCCAACTCAAAAATTAAACGCGGCTATAACGGCATTATGGCCAAAGGCGAGGTCATCATTGCCAATTCTGATTATACCAAAACCCATATTATAAAAACGCACGGCACCGACCCCGCGCGCATTACTACAATCCACCGCGGGGTGGATATGGCCCGCTTTGACCCTGCGAGAATTTCCGCCGCAGCTATTTCGGCGCAGCGCAAAACGTGGGGCGTTGATAATGATACAAAGCTTATCCTGCTTCCCGGGAGGATCACGCGGTGGAAAGGGCAGATAATTGCGATTAAGGCTTTGGCGGAGCTGCCTGCCAATTGCGTGCTTGTCTTGCTAGGCGACGCTCAAGGGCGCGATGATTATGTGGCTGAGCTTAAAGCGCGGGCCAAAAAGCTAGGCCTTAAAGCCCGCGTCATTTTTGCAGATCATAGCCAAGATATGCCCACCGCCTTGGCCGCGGTTGATATTGTAATATCAGCGTCAACCGATCCCGAGGCCTTTGGCCGTATCGCTATTGAAGCGCAAGCCATGGGACGCCCCGTTGTGGCGAGCGCCCATGGCGGAGCACTGGAAACGGTCAAAGAGGGCCTAAGCGGCTGCCTCACCCCGCCTGCGGATTCCGGCGCCTTGGCCCATGGGATAAAGCACATGCTAGATTGGCCAGATTTTAACAAAGAGGCGGTTCGGGCGCGAATTGCGAATAATTTTTCCACGCGCGCGCTACAATTAAAAACACTCGCGCTTTATAAAACACTCTTGATATAGCGAGCGAGCACGTCCATATTGACGCCGCTATAAACAATATCAGGAGAATTTAGCATCGCCAGAAGACCACTCGCCGCCTCACCCGCGAAAAAGCCCAAAGGGCCGCGCATAAATCGGGATATCACAAATCCCAAAGTTCTCTTGATTACAGAAACTGGCGAAAAAAAAGGCGTGGTAGCGCTTGAAGAAGCCTTAGCCGCAGCGAGCCGTGCGGGACTTGACCTTGTCGAGGTTGCGCCGGGCGAAACACCTGTGTGTAAAGTGCTGGATTACGGCAAGCTACGTTTTGAAAACCAAAAGAAAAAAGCGGCAAATCGCAAGAACCAGCGCACGACAACGCTAAAAGAAATTAAAATGCGCCCAAATATCGACGTGCATGATTACGGCGTGAAAACCAAAGCCATGCGCAAGTTTTTTGATCGCGGCGATAAAGTGAAAGTCACCATCCGCTTTCGGGGCCGCGAAATGGCGCATATGGACCGCGGCATGGATTTGCTCGCCCGCATCAAAGAAGATTTTGCCGAAGACACAAAAGTCGAGTTCGAGCCTAAAACCGAAGGCCGCATGATGACTATGGTGCTCGCGCCGAAATAATACGTTGCAAAGACCATCCATATTTATGGTTTGGGTGGGCTTCCAAAAAATCTGAAATATATTGGCGGGCGAGGCCACGCTGCTCAGGCGAGATATCTAATTTAAGGCTATCGCCGTTTACGGTTAGCCGCGCAGCGATTAATTTAGCTTCAAGATTATCAGGCTCCTGCGCCAGTGAGCTATAGATATTTGTCAAAGCCTGCGAAAAAACCTCTGGATCATCATGACTTATCTTTGCTAGATCTGCTTTTAGCATCAGGCTCGCAGGACTCGGCTTATATTTTTGCTCATATACTTTAATCGCCTCTATCGTTTCGGACGCCCATGGCCCGCCCAAGCTAAAATCGCGTTGCGCAGAGAGCTTTGCTAATTCCAGCTCCGCGCGCGCGAGTTTAACAGTTGCGATATCAGGCAAGGGCAAAGGCGGACGCGAGAATATGCGAGACTTATAATCGCCCTTAGCATGGTAGGCACGTATCTTTTCTTGGAAATCTTTGGGACCGATTTTAAATGCCTTCTCAAAAGCGCTAAGGCTGTCCTGCCCGTTATTCACACGAAATATATAATCCTTAAGGCCCGCCCTATAGTCTTTATGGCTTTGAATATAATGCACCATCACCCAAGCTTGCGCGTAATATTTTTGACCCAAGAGGCTGCGGTTCAAATTGCTATCGCCGCCATCAAAGGGATAATCTTTCACGCTCTCCAAAAGCGTATCTATGGGCAGCCAGTCAAACGCGGTGAGGGCTAGACTAGCAGGCTCATAGCTTTCGCCCATTTTATAGACGCCGTCCTTATAAGTAAAAGTTGCCAGATAATCCGCCAAACCCTCGCTATACCAGCGCGGATAATGGGCTCCGCCATAAGTGGTCATGAAATGATGTGAATATTCATGCAGCGCAATATGGCGCGCTTGCTGAGCCTGCCCAAAGCCTGCGCGCATATTAATTAAAAGCGAAGGCCCATTATAGGTCTGCGTATAAAGCCCGCCAAAGCCTGAAACACCGCTTATCTCTTTGAGCTCTTTTTCTTTTCGGACCACATATATCTTAACGGGGATAGGCTCGTGCTCGGGCTCCGCGCCCATAAAGTGAAAAAGGCTATCGCGAAACAGCTCTAAATCAATCAGCAGGCTTTTCGCCTTGGCCTCGCCTATATCTCCGTTCAGGACAAAATTATCTGTCGAGAGGCGCAAGGGCTTTGCCGCTGCAAGGGCAGGCCAAAGTAGCACAAGCAAGCAAAAAAACGGGCTGAAAAAACGCATAAGCCCCCTTAAGAACAATTCGCGTGGCCGTAAAGCCTTGCACTCTTAAAAGAGCAAGGGCCTATTCGATCTTAAAGGTCAGCCCGGCATTTTTACTCAGCCGCGCAATCAAAGCCTCGCCCATCGCAGGGGCAGATGTATAAATGCCCCCGCCAATGACTGACTTATCAATATCTTGCGCGAGGCAAAGCGCAGCTTCTGCTATCATCTTACTCGTCGAGCCATAGCCTGGGTCTTTATCCCCCGCGACGCTCGCGGTTAGGGCTGTGCCATCAGGCGCGCTACCGTAAAATGCAACATCGTAAAACCCTGTCTCGCGTTCTTCTTTGCTGGGCCCCTCGCCCGGCTTTGGCGGGTTTTTAGCCATGCTGTCATCCTTGGCCACATGATTTGCCATGGCCTCACCCTGTGCCCCATCGCCCGTCAGTATCATTTCATCATAGGTGAAATCTTGACCATAAAGGTGGCCGAGTAAAGCATTAGAGCGGTGAACATTTTTGGTGTTAATCGATGCCATTATAAAGGGCGCAGACCAGCTGCCCAGATCTTCTTCATAAATAGGCTTGTTCCCTTTTGGTTGGGCGGGGCCAGTAAAACCAGGCGCGAGTGAAAAAGGATCTTTGAGCCAGCCTATAATTTCTGGCTGCTGGCCCGCTCGTTTCATAGTCTCAAAAAAGCTTGCGGCTGTCCCGCCTGAGAACGTGCCCTTCATCTTGCGCACACGCCCGCGCACATTGAGGCAAGGCCCGCCATGATTTTTAATTGCATGCTGCTGAAGGAAATAAACGCCAAGATCGAATGGGATTGAATCAAAGCCGCAGCTATGGACTATGCGCGCGCCGCTGGCCTTGGCCGCATCGCTATATTTCTCAATCGTATCATGCATCCAAGCAGGCTCACCTGATAGGTCAACATAATCCGTACCCGCGCCCGCACAGCCCGCAACCAAATTATCGCCGTAAAGCTGATAAGGGCCAACCGTTGTGCAGACAGATTTCGTACGCGCGGCCATTTTATCAAGCGAATCCATATCGCTTGAGTCGGCTGTGATGAGCGGTACGTTTTTGCTAATACCCATGGCATCTCTCACTTGGGCTAATTTTTCTTGAGAACGGCCTGCCATGGCCCAATTCAAATTATCGCCATATTGGTTATTGAGATATTCAGCCACTAAGCGTCCCGTAAAACCTGTCGCTCCAAAAACAACTACATCAAATTCGCGGCTCATATCACTCTCCTAATTAATATGCACATAATTGCATATGCAGACGGCTTGCCACAGAGAATGGCTCAAAGCAAGTCGGCTATTCTCTTAGGCCAAAAAGCGCAGAGCCCACCCGCACATGGGTGGCGCCCATTTCAATGGCCGTTTCATAATCCCCGCTCATCCCCATAGAGAGCTCCGATAATCCATGAGCTTGCGCGAGCTTTTTGAGGAGCCAGAAATGCGGCGAGGCCGCCTCGCCTTGCGGCGGAATACACATCAAGCCAGATGGCGTTACATCATATTCGTCTTTGATACGTTTTAAAAATTCAGGTAGCGCGGCGGGGGAAAGCCCTGCCTTTTGCGGTTCTTCCCCCGTATTGACCTGCACCAAAAGACGCGGCAATCGCCCTGTTTTCTCAGCTCCCGCCAGCACCGCCTTTAGCAGCTTTTCGCGGTCAATGGTTTCAATCACATCAAAGAGCGCGCAGGCCGCCTGCGCCTTATTACTTTGCAGCGGCCCGATAAGACGCAGCTCCAGCTCGCCCCGCATATCGCTAAACGTTTCGCCCCAGCGCTTTTGCGCTTCTTGCACGCGGTTCTCGCCAAAGATGCGCTGGCCCGTAGCAAGCATTTCAGAGACCCTTTCATCGGGCTGAACTTTAGACACAGCTATAAGCTTTGGCATATCCGAACGCCCTGCCCGCTTGGCAGCGCCCGCCATTGCCTCTAAGGTAGCCTCTCGTTTTCCCGCTATAGAAAGATTATTATCCATGCGCGCGCCATACTCTAATTGGGATTATAAGGGAAGTGCCGCCTTGCCGCGTATTGCCACAAAACTCTTTGAAGCCCGCGGGATAAGAACGCCGCTCTCGCCTTTTATCTTAATGAGCGATCCAGACCGCACCCCAGACATTATCAGCGCCGCTAAGTCTTTACCAAAAGGGGCTGCGCTTATTTATCGTCATTTTGGAAAGGCGGGCCATACGGAAGAAGCGCGGGAGCTGCGCGAGATTACGGCGCAGCGCAAAATACAATTTCTTATTGGGCACGATACCGAGCTGGCCGAGACAATCGGGGCAGACGGCGTGCATTTTCGCCGCGACGGGGAGCTTGCCTTGCCCAGAGAATGGCGCGCGCGCCGACCTGATTGGCTTATTACGATGGCAGGCCTAAAACAGGGGAGTTATTGGGGTGATTTAGCCTTGCTTGACGGGCTCTTTATCTCCAGCGTTTTCCCAAGCAATAGCCCGAGCGCAGGCGCGCCTATCGGAATTCCAAGCTTTACGGATATGGCCGATAGGCTCAATGCCCCTATCATAGCACTAGGCGGGATTAAGCCGTCTAACGCTCATCAGCTTTTGGGGACTGGCGCAGCGGGGATTGCAGGCGTAGAGGGATTTAAGGAGACACTTATGAGCGATTTACAAATAGACGCTGAGGTCACGGATTATGGCTATCGCCTCGTGGGCAGCTTAGGCGGCTTTGAAGAGACAGCTGAGCTGACCCTCAAGAAAATGGACGAAGGCGTTTATAATGCCAATCATACGGGCGTGCCGAAATCTATGGGCGGCAAAGGCGTTGGCAAAGCTTTGATTAAGTTCCTCTCTGCCCATGCCCGCGAGAATGGCTACAGCGTCTATCCGGGCTGCCCCTTTGTGGGGGCCATGTGGAAACGTTATCCTGATTGGGCCGAAGGCGTTCGGGCCCAGCTAAAAGCCTAAAACTTAAAGCCGCCTTCTATAAAGAAAGCCGCCGCACGCTCGCTCTCAATATTGCGCACGCCGCCCGTCACGACAGGCACATCCCGGTCAACATATTGAACGCCAGTTCCAAGCGTAAACTTGTTAAAGTCATAGCTAATGCCCGCAACGGCTTGCTTGGATGACAGATCAATATTGTCATCTTCGGCCTGCCCGTAACCTAGCGTAAAGCCAAGCGCGGAAGGCTTCCATGTCAAGCCAACATCCCAAGCCGTATAATCCCCATCGGCAAGGCCGTTATTGGATTTTAGCCAAGAGCCGCCAACTGCCAAATCCTCAAAGCTGACCTCAATGCCAGCATTATAAGCGGAGAGATCGTCAAAAGCGGCAAGCCCGCTCTGCTCGCTGGCGCGCGCATAAGTGCCCGTGACCTCAACCCCAAGTCCGCCTGCAAATTTACGGTCAAGGGCAAGGCCAAATTCTAACACATCATCAAGATCAGGCGAGACCGCGCCGCTGTCGTCGCTGCCATTACTGCGCACGCAATAATCAACGCCGCACGACCGCGCGTTCGACGCATAAGACGCGCCAAATTGAACGCCAACGCCAATCTGATCACCCAAAAGACGCGGACTTGTATAGGTAATTTTCTCAGCAAAGCCTGAGGCATCATTGACCGTTTTCACGCTATCAAGACCCGTATAATCCACGGGGCTGTTCGAGGCGCCGACAGCTAATAAGGTTGGCGCGCCTAGCGAGAACAGATAAGCCGCCCCGTCATCACGGCCCAATGTCACATCACCATAAGAGGAGCGCAAAAAAAGATAAGCGCCTTCCACGGCAAATTCAGCATCTTTAGCATTACTCGCCCCGTCCGTATAAAATTGAGACGTGTGCCCGCGAATGGCCGTCGGCGTTGCCCCGACCAAAGCCGAGGCGCAATTGGCATTAGACGCTGGGCAATCTCCGACGCGCCCGCCAAAGCCGCGGCGGCCTTCATCATATTGCGCGCGGGCTTCGATATTAACCCCATATTCAAGGCCCCCTCGCGTGATGGTGCTGGCTT
Source organism: uncultured Hellea sp. (assembly GCA_937995665.1). Classification (GTDB taxonomy): domain Bacteria; phylum Pseudomonadota; class Alphaproteobacteria; order Caulobacterales; family Maricaulaceae; genus Hellea. The sequence goes on from CALKIX010000061.1 coordinate 16,203, forward strand.
CAAATTCAGCATAAGCATCACCAATAAAATCGGCGGCCACATCATCACTTGTGCGCCCCCAGCGCGTTGTCGCTGCCGCGCCTGCGCGCGCGCCGCCTTTGAAAGTCGTCGCAATACGGCCAAGGCCTAATTTATCTTTCCAGCTTTGGCGCGGCGCAGGATAGGCAGCCCCCGCTTGTTGACCGCCATAGTAATTATTAGAGCCGTAAGCTGTCGGAGCCGTTTGGCTGTAATTTGGCGTCTGGCCGTAATTTTCTTGACCATAACTATGTTGGCCATAGCTGGGGGCCTGATCATAGGCCGTGCCCGCGCCAGAATAAGCGGGCTGATAAGTCGTGGCGGCGGGCGCATTATAAGCCCCGCCCACCAGCTCTCCGTCATAAGATGGCGTTGATTGACTATAGCTTGGCGCAGCAGGGGCTTCATAAGTATAGGCCGCCCCGCTTGAAGATGGCGCTTGATAAGTTGGCGCCTGATAGCTTGGCGTCTGCGCGGCGGGTGCTGGCGCCGTTTCCCAAGGCTTGATTTTTGATTTACTCGCAAAGGGAGAGTTTGACGTCTGGGCGCTGGCCACAGTGATCGCGCCAAGGCCCGTTATAATAACGGGAAACCAAATTAATTTCACTGAGAATGACTGTGACATAGCAAGCCTATTAACCTTTTGTTTATCCCGTACTGCTCTGCGCCTTTTAAAAAAGGGTTAACAAATCTTAAAACATTGCAGTTTTATGGGGTTTGGCGAATAAATCTGTCATAAGTTTCATGACAGAAAAGCTAGCCGAAGCGAAAAAAACTGTTATAACGCGGCTAAAGATAAGACCGCTTTAAGAGAGTGACCGGAGCTAACTATGCCGCATAAGACATCTAAAACATCGCGCATCACCGCGATTTTTGCCACAACAATCCTATCAGCTGCCCTGCTGGGCGGTTGCGGGAGCCTTAGCGGTAAGAGTAACACGGCCCCTGCCCTTAAGGCTCAAGCGCCTAATATGGGCGTGAACTCCTTTCTTTGGCGCGCCAGCCTTGAAACGCTCAACTTTATGCCTTTGGCCGAAGTTGACCCTTTTGGCGGCGTGATTATCACGGATTGGTATGCCAGCGCTGAAGCGCCCAATGAGCGCTTTAAGGCCAATGTCTATATTCTCGACACAAATCTTCGCGCCGATGCGCTTAAAGCCTCTATCTTTAAGCAAACACGATCTGGCTCTGGCTGGGATGATGCCTCGGTTGACGCGGACACAGCGCGCCAAATTGAAAACTCAATTCTCTCTCGCGCCCGCCAGCTTTATATCGCGACCGTCGACGCGCAATAGCGCCCTGCACACCATATCACGCAAATTCAGGCTAGCTTGATAATTTGCGTCTGCTATAGAGCGGCTTTGAGATAATCTTAAGGCCGCTTTTTATATGTCCGATCGTTATAATGCAGCAGAAGTAGAGCCGCGCTGGCAAGCCGCGTGGGAAAAGGATGATGTTTTTCGCGCCAGCGATAAAAGCGAGAAGCCAAAATTCTACGCGCTGGAAATGTTCCCTTACCCCTCTGGCCGCATCCATATGGGTCATGTGCGCAATTACGCTATGGGCGATGTGGTCGCGCGCTATAAAAAAGCGCAAGGCTTTGAAGTGCTCCACCCTATGGGCTGGGATAGTTTTGGCATGCCCGCGGAGAACGCGGCCAAAGATAGCGGCGGTCATCCTAAAGATTGGACCTACGGCAATATTGATCAGATGAAAGCCCCGCTGCAGCGCCTCGGATTTGCGCTGGATTGGAGCCGCGAATTTGCGACTTCGGATGAGGCCTATTACAAACAGCAACAAGCGATTTTCCTTAAGTTCTGGGAAAAGGGCCTCGTCTACCGCAAGACGGCCAAGGTGAATTGGGATCCCGTTGACAATACGGTGCTCGCCAATGAGCAAGTTATTGACGGCAAAGGCTGGCGCTCAGGCGCGACTGTCGAGCAGCGCGATATGGATCAGTGGTTTTTCAAAATCACGCAATATGCTGATGAGCTTTTAACAGGCCTCGGCGGGCTGGACCGCTGGCCCGAAAAAGTGCGCACCATGCAAGCTAATTGGATTGGGAAATCTGAAGGCTTGCAGATGACTTTTAGATTTTCTCCAAGTGCAGTTAAAGCAAATGGTGCCAAATTAGTTGGTCACCCAAGTGATGAAGAAATAAAAATAGCTTCTGAAATTTGCCCCAAAGGCATCGAGGTATTTACTACTCGCCCAGATACTCTTTTCGGTGCAAGCTTCATTGCATTGTCACCTGACCACCCCTTAATAAAAGAACTTTCAAAAACAGATGAAGGCATTGAAAAATTCAGAATTAAATGTGCAAAAATAGGTACAACTGAGGAAGCAATCGCAACCGCACCAAAAGAAGGATATGAAACCAGATTTACTGTCAAACATCCATTCATAGAGGGTAAAAAACTGCCCGTCTGGATCGCCAATTTCGTCCTGATGGGTTACGGCACGGGCGCGGTTTTTGCCTGCCCTGCCCATGACCAGCGCGATTTTGAATTTGCCAAAAAAAACGAGCTGCCGATAATTCCTGTTGTTCAACCCACAGCACCCAATCACCCCGACGCAGGTCGGGGCCCATCATCAGAACCCTCGAGTAATACGAAGGGTCAGGAGATGGATCCCGTTATGCAACGGGATGAATGGAAACTCGAGGAAGCCTATAC